>JBFMGX010000013.1 GCA_040752595.1 Candidatus Zixiibacteriota bacterium | reverse complement strand
CGGCATTGAGCGGCACATTCTCCGCCGTCAGGATCACACTGTCGGCGTCGGGATCGGTGGCCGACACACCAAACGTCAGGTTCTGACCCTCATTCACTGACTTGGGACCGATGGCCGCCAACACCGGCGCCCGGTTCACATTCGTCACCGTGATCGCCACAATCTCGCTGTCCGCCAACAGACCGACATCCCGCGCGATGAACCGCACATTGTAGACACCGGCTTGGGTGTAGTCGGGATCGAACACAAACGACCCGGTCCCATTCCCGTTGTCCGTGAACGTCGCATTGGCAGGCACATTCTCCGCCGTCAGGATCACGCTGTCGGCGTCGGGATCGGTGGCCGACACACCAAACGTCAGGTTCTGACCCTCATTCACTGACTTGGGACCAATCGCCGCCAAGACCGGCACTCGGTTCACGTCGGTCACCGTGACGGCGACCAGCTCACTGTCCGCCAGGGCACCGTCCGAGGCGATGAACCGCACATTGTAGACTCCGGACTGCGTATAGTCGGGATCAAACACGAACGACCCGGTGCCATTGCCGTTGTCAGTGAACGTCGCATTGGCAGGCACATTCTCCGCCGTCAGGATCACGCTGTCGGCGTCGGGATCGGTGGCCGACACACCAAACGTCAGGTTCTGACCCTCATTGACAGACTTCGGGCCGATGGCATCGAGCACTGGCGGCGATTGCCCCAACGCAGCCGGTACCCACGCCAACATCAGAATCGGCAGCAGGGCGAAGGCCAGACGCGGAGTACGTGATCTCAACAAGTGTCGCTTGTCCATGCATGCCGTCCCACTATTTCAGGAGCACCATCTTCTTCGTTTCCGTGTGGTTCCCGGTCGTCAGGCGATAGAAGTACAAACCGCTGGCGACCGCCTGGCCCGATTCGCTTGTGCCGTCCCAGACCCGTGAGTAGTTGCCCGGCTCCATCGGCTCATCGATCAGCGTGGCGAGATGCTGGCCGAGGACGTTGAAGACTTCCAGTCTTGTGGCTACGGTGCCTGCGGACCCACGCAACGAGAAAGAGATCGTCGTAGCCGCGTTGAACGGGTTCGGGTAGTTCTGCTCCAGAACGAAATCGCGCGGCAGCGGCTCGATGCCGGTCACTTCGATGCGCCCCGCCTTCGGATCCGCCAGCTTGGCATTACTAATGTAGAGAGAAGGTCGGTCACCAGCGCCGGAGGCCAACGGGATCCGCAGGATTTCGGATTCACCGGGTTGGATCCGGGAGGTCCCTGAGCTGGGCATGTAGACCATCAGGGCGATCAAGTGACCGCGACCATCGTTGCGATGACGCAAGAGATACCCTGACGCCGCCGACAGAGACTGTGGCGAAGACAGCGTCACCTGTTTCGGGTCATACTCGAATTCGATCTGTGCCCCGGCGATGTCGGTCGGAGCGCTGGCGGCCAGACGATAGGCGCCATGCGGACCATCGGAGGCATCGTATGTCAGCGACAGGCGGGCCGGCGTGACGGCGGCGGCCAGCGCCAGTGGCTGTGTCCCGAAGATCGTATTGACGATCGTGACCAGATCGAACACATCCAGGTACATGTCGTGATTGACATCGCCGGCCCCGAACTGCCGTCCGGTGAAAGTGAAATCGCCGAGGATGTAACCAACCACCGCCACGACATCGGCGACGTCGACGCGGCCATCGAGGTTCACATCACCGGCGAAATCGACGTAAACCGCGCCATCGGTGGAGGCCAACTGCACCGAGGCCACATTCGGGTCGGGATTGATCGACTCCCAGCTGTTCTCGAACTTGATATCGTACGCCCCCGGCGCAGCATCGCCGGAGATATTGCCGATCACGTTGAACAGAACATTGGACGTGCCCGCGCCGACCGGATCGCCGACGAGCGAGAAGGTGACGACGCGCAATCGTCCGGGCGTGACACCGAGATTGTCGTAGACCGTGAAGCCGGTCAACTTATCAGTCGGCTGGAGCATTGTGGGCGTGAACACCGTGGGGTCATAGACAAAGTCGAACTGGACGCCATAGACCGTCTGCACGGTCGTGAGATCGACCGGGATAACGACCCCGGTCGCGCCGGGGACCCCTCCCTGCGGGTCTTGCCCGGCCACCGATGTGGTGAACAACATATCGCGCGCAACTTCGGTGACATCGATCGTGACATTGCGGATGGTCCCGACAAGACCGGCGGAATCCGTCGCCTCGAAGCTCACCACGTACGGCCCCGACTGCGAGAAATTCGGCGTCCACCGGAACGTGCCGGTTGCGATCGGTTTGCCATAGACCGGATTCGCGGGCGTGAACTGGGCGCCGGTGGGGAGATTGAACGCCCGCAACCGGAGCGAATCGCCATCGGGATCGGTCGCGCTGACACTGAACGTGATCAGATCACCCTGGTTGACCGAGAGCGGCGAAGGCAACACCGGGATCGACGGTGGATCATTCCCCGGGCCGGGACCGCCACCTTCGGTAATAGTCACAGAACCGTTGGTGAGGACAGGACGCTTGAATACCGACGCCCACGCATCTGTGATCGTGTTATAAGCTGCGGGGTAGTTGGGGTCGTTCTCGAAGTCGATTGTCGTCACCTGCGCGGTCGCGGTCGGCAGGACACGAAATTGCATACGTGCCGTCGCACCCGCTCCCGGCATGAACGCATCGACGCCGATGTCCCAGTTGACGGCCACGAACGTGATTACTCCTGCGCCGCCAAAGCTCGCACCGAAGTTCTCCCAGATTGTCGCCCCGCGCAGCGCCTGCAACTCGATCTTAACCGTGTCGCCGACGGCGCTCGTGTCGGTCAAGGGCTCGATCAGCGCGGTATTGTAGACAATGCGAAACGTGAATGAGCCGAGCGAATCGACGTTTCTCAGGTACACGTCCACGTCGAATGTATCACCCACTGCGGCCGTCGCATTGATGATCCGAAGAGTGTCCAGTATCGACGGCGTCTGGGCTTGTGCGGGCCAGGCGACAAGGAGTAACGGCAACAGGAGAAGCAGCGCCACCGGCAGACCGCCGGCGAGCCAGCCTGTCACAACGCCTGCCCTTCGTCCCGAGTTGGTCATCATCGTAGGGAACATCGTCATTACCCCTTTCGGTCGATGCGGAGCCGACCGCCCACGCACTGGTATCGGAATACACCCATACACGGCCCCAAGCACATCCGCCGTATCCCGACTCCGATCGGGAACCCGGTCGATCTTGGCTCTGGGCCATGCAAGGTCCTGCATAATTCCGCTTCCGGTCTGACCGTCGGGACCCGGCCGGTCGTCCGTCCCGCCGTCGGCCTGGTGAGGTCGGGCCGATGGGGTCCGCCACTGGACGGTGGGGGACAACGTCTTGCCGGTTCCTTCTCCCCCAGTCCGGAGGACTCGACCCCCGTCCAGGGATGATCTCGACGATCCTCAAATCGCAAACCCAATGCCCATCATGACGATGGCGCGTGGGCCTGCACCGTTCGCGGTAGGGGCGGTATCACTTCGCAGCGGAACAGGACGTGGGGTCTACATCCGTTCAAACCGTCGGTCCATCTGGGCGGTCCGCACCGCCTGTTGGTTGACCTTTCTGGGTTAAGGGTTGGTTCGTCATTCTCTTCTCATTGAGATGGCGGGCAAAGCCCGCCCTACATGTTCAGCCCCGGAGTGGCGAAGATCATAGCCCACGGCGCGAGCCGTGAAACTGTCCGACGGAACCTGCGGGTCCGAGGTCAGCCCTTCAGGGTGAACCTTCAGGATGAACCCAAGGGTTGACCCGCACACCAAACTGCGCGGTGTCCCGTGTGCCCGCGATCTCCGATCGCGGTCCTGAGATCTGGCATTCGGGATGTTGTCCCGCTGCGCGGGACTGCGATCACAGACCGCGGCCACGCCTACTTGGTTCTTATCACCAAGCACAGGTCCGAAAACCCGTGGCACAAACAGATCATGCACCGAGCCTGATGTGCCGGTCAGCCCTTGGGCTGACGTTCGCCGCGGAGCAGCAGCAGACCATGGTGGCGCAGGCATTCCTGCCTGCGCATGGTCCTGGGCAGACAGGAATGTCTGCCCCACCAACAGCCGTTCCCACCCTGCGGGTGGAGCACCAGACACGAGGCGGAAGCCCCGTGGCAGCGAATGGGATATGGCCGCGCCTTCGAGCATAACATCATAATATAATACCAAACTCGCAAAACCCTCTGGACACTGCAACAAAAAACCCCGGCCAACACCCATGGCCCCACGCGGGGGACTCACCAAGCCGGGATACGACATCTTCAATCCTGTGACAATCCTCGCGGTCACAATTGACCGTTCTCCATTCTCAGTCTGCCCTGTCACCCCTCCTTCGCGTTCTGGGTCGACTCTTTCGACCGGGTCGCCGTTCCTTGTCCGTATCGGCCCGTTTAACCATCGGGGGAGGGATCGCACCCTCCCCCGACGGGATGAAGAAAGCCCGTTACTTCAACAGGACCATCTTCTTGGTGGCGGTGAAGTTCGGGGTGGTCACGCGGTAGAAGTAGACACCGGTGGCCACGGACGAACCGTCAGCCGTCCGACCGTCCCACGCCACGTTCACGATGCCGGCATCGCTCGAACCGGAGAAGGTCCGGACGACCTGGCCCGCGACGTTGTAGATGGACAGCGACCACTCGGAGGCGTCTTTCAACGCGACCGGGATCACTGTTCCAGCGTTGAACGGGTTCGGATAGTTCTGCAACAGCGCGTACTCCTTCGGCGGGCCGACCTTCGCGGCGTTCACCGTCAGAAGCGCACCATTGTAGTCGGAGAACTGGGACTCGACCAGCTCGATGGTGCCGTTGCCGTTGACCGGAACGGAGACCAGCGTGTTGGAGCCGGCCGGGACCTTCGCACCATAGACCACCATGCGCAGTTCGCCGTTGGAGGCACGCGACTTGATCTCGAAGCCAGGAGCCGCGACCGGGGTACCGACCGCAACGCCACTGTACCGGTAGACCAATACGGCGCCGCCGACCTCGACGTTCGAGCTGGTGCTCACGTTCAGAGCGCCATCGGACACGTCGCTGACAACGTTAACCGCGTTGGCATACGGGGAGAGCTTCGGATGGCCGCTGCCGCCCTGCGGGAACGGCTCGGCATCGCCGGTGATGATGCGAATGAGGTAAATCAGGTCGGCGACCGTCAACACGATACCATCGTTGTTGACGTCAGAGGCCAGGATCTGGCTCTCTTTGTAGTTCGGGTTCGGATCGAACACGATGTCGCCATAGATGAAGTAGTTCGTGTAGAGGACCGCGTCACCGATCTCGTTGGCAATACCGTTGAGGTTGATGTCGCCACGATCGTCATTCGGCTCTCTCACGCAGATCGCACCACCGCAGAACTTCAGGAGTTCCTTCGGCTCGTACTTCGCAGTGTCGCCAAGGCACGCCGCAAAGCTGTAGTCCGGGCCAAAGGCGATGTCGTTGCTGTTCTGGCCTGGGCACGGCAGCCACAAGATGTTACCGGTGGAGTCGCTGATCGAGTTGTCACCGCACTCAATCGAGCAGAACTTCACGTGGAAGCAGCTGTTGATGTAGTTGCGGTCGGCCGTGACGTAGAACTTCAGCCACGCCAGCTTCTTGCCGTTCAAGTTCCAACTTCCCGCGACCGGCGTCTCGGCGTCGTTCATGTCGGCAACACCAACGAGACGGACAAACCCGTTCGGGCAACCGCTGCCGCAGTTACCACCGAACATGCCGGTACGATAGGTGAAGTACTCCCATCCCAACTCACTCGTCTGGCCAGCACCGAGGAAGGACAGACCGCTCTGGTCGTAGCAAATCAGGAAGTTGAAACCGCCCGCCAAATCAGGCACGGAGCCGTTGTGAGCCACAACATACATCGTGTGGTTGCGACCGTTCAGCGTGCTGTCATAGGCCACGCCGGTCTCGCCCTCGATCGCGATGCAAGCGTCGACCTGGGCACAGCTCTTCTCAAAATAGAGCTTGAAGGAGCAGTGCGTGTACTGGCAGCCGTCGAACATGTCGTAGCCAACAATGTACTCAGCCGGATCGCCGGTCGGACGGGTGCCGACAACGTTGGTGCCCACGATGCTGGCCCACGCCGGTCCTGTGTAGTTGAGGTATTGGATCGGATCGCCATCGCCCTGGGTGGTCGTCAGATCGATGCTGAACGGAATCTCGTACAGGGCAAGGTAATCCGGAATGTTCGCGCACACCGGCGCAGCGTTCGTCACCGTCAGGTCGAAGGTACAGGAGGGGTTCACCGTGATCGTGACCGTGGTGGTACCGAGATCCTGACAGGTCGTGGTGTAGCTCCAGTTGCCGTCGTTGTCGATGCTGCCGATGCTGGCTGTGTAGGTGTACGGCGGGCAGCCGCCGGAAGCGGTCGCCTTGCCGCTGGCAACATCGCCCCAATGAACGGTCATGTTGCCGGGGCAGGTGATCGACAGGTTGGCCGGCGCAACAGCCACTGTGAACTGGACCGACGCGCAAGCGCCCTGCGCGTGCTGATTGTCACCAATCTCCACGGTCACAGGGTACGAAGGTACGTCGGGGCAGCCCGGGGTGTCAGTCCATTCGCCGGTCGCCGGATTCACGCTACCCCGCGAGGGGTAGTACGTGAGCGGATCGCCTTCCGGATCGGTCGCCGAAAGCTGGACAGACACCAAGGCTCCGGTGAGAGCCGGATTCGGATTCTGCGGCCCAGCGGCGAGGCCGGTCGGGCACTGGTTGGCCGGAATGCAGACCTCACCAAGGACGAACTCGAAGGGAACGATGTTGGTCTGCAGGTCAGTTCCGGAAATGTGGTTGGCGGGCAGAATGCAGCAGGTGTCGATCTCGAAGCAGCCCTCAACCGCGTTGACGTTGAACTGGGTGTAGAGCGACGGACCGGCGGCATAGGGAGTCGTCTCGCCCTCATCCGGCCAATCCGTAAATGTACCAGCAACATCGTCGTCGCCGGGAGGCAGGTAGTACAGCTTCGGCGGAGCCGCCTGGCTCACCGCAGCCATCAACGCGGCCTCGAGGCCGTTGAAGTCAACCGTGTTCGGGGCCGGCCAGGTGCTGGCGACCGGACCGCTGCAGTCGTTCGTGGCATTCGGCGTCCCGTACTTGTTCTGGGTCACCGAACCGGTCAACGGGCTGGACCCCATACGGTTCCCCGCGGTGAACTGGATGCCCTTGAACGTTGAGGACGGGCCCACCATGAATGTGCCGTTGGCATCCGTGTCACGGTACTCCAACGGCAGCACAAAGCCGGTCAACTCAACATCGTTGACGACTTTGATGCCGATCACTACGGCCGTCGCATTCTTTGCCACGGCCAAGTTGGACACGACCGTCACACGATTGACGGCCATCGTGGCTCCACTGAGTGCGAGCACCAAACAAGCTGCCAGGCAAATGGTCAATGCAAAACGCTTCATCTGTTTTGCTCCTTGTTCTTTCTCATTGTTGTCGCTTCGGATTCCCCGACGAGAGACACGTTTCGCTCGAGAAACCCACACGATAGACAGTCCCCCTGATTACCGTGCCAAGCGTTTGCTCGTGCCTCACCAATATCGAATTTCCTTAAACCTCACCTCCATAACACGGACCTGTACATCGTTCACGGTTGCGGTTGACTGAAGTGAGCGTTTAAAGAAAGACTCTTCGTGCGCAACACCTCCTTTCACCGTGATCGTTTGGGTTGATGGTGCGGTTGCTTGCTTTCAGGTTCGATTGTCAGAGCGATCCGACGGATGGTGCGTGATGTCGTTTTTCCGTCGGGACCATGAGTATCCACCCTCAGTTTGTGAGCGCCCCTGTGATGGGACCGGTCCTTCAGGCACCTCCGGACCATCGCCCCGAGCCCGGGACCGTGGTCACACTGCAACTGGTTGTGTACCGGTTACGGTACTGTGTCGCGCCGGGATCAAAGCGGGATGCTCTACACGACATCCCTGCGCGTGACTGTCACTTGGTTCGCTACGCTACCCCAAGATCTGTGGTAAACTGGTCTTCTGAGTGCCGTTTCTCATGCGGTAACAGGTACTACCATCGGCCACAGCAATATAGACCGACCCCGGAAAACTGTCAACAGTATTTTCTGATTTTTCCACCGGGGTGGGAGTGGGGTTAGCAGCGGCCCCGACACCGTTCCGGGGATTCCGCCCGTCCTAGGCAGGATGTTGGGCAACTCTTATGATGACCCCGCGTCTTCAGCGCTGCGCCAATGGCGCAACGCGTTGTCATGCAATGCCTTGAACGCCCGTCGCGGGGCAAAGTACCCTCTCACCCCTTCGCTCCGCTCAGGACAAGCCGATCCGCCTGCGGCGGATCGACCTCTCCCCCTCGACCCGGCTCGGGGCAAGCCGGAGGGAGAGGTTATCGCCCTATCGTCCGTTCACATCCCGTACTTCTCGATGATCTCCTTCTTTCCCTTCCCAAGGATGTCGTACTTGGCCCCGACCTTGGTGAAGGCGGCGATCGCGGCATCCAAGTGATGCCTCTCATGGGCCGCCGAAAGCTGGGTCCGGATTCGTGCCTGCCCTTTGGGGACGACCGGGAAGAAGAACCCGACGGCGTAGATCCCCTCGCCGAAGAGGTCGCGGGCGATGTCCTGCGCCAACTTGGCATTGTACAGCATCACCGGGACGATCGGGCTGTCGCCGGCTCTGACATCGAATCCCGCATCAACGAGGAGCTTCCGCCAGTAGCGTGTGTTCTCTTCCAGCTTGTCCCGGCGGGCGGTTGAGGATGAGATCAGCTCCAGCACTTTGATGGCCCCGGACACGATGACCGGCGGCACGGTGTTGGAGAACAGGTATGGCCGGGCGCGCTGGCGGCACATCTCGACCAATTCCCGTCGTCCGCTCACACACCCTCCGGAGGCGCCGCCCAGCGCCTTGCCGAGAGTCGTCGTGATGAGGTCGATCTTCCCGAGAACCCCGCAATGTTCATGGGTGCCCCGGCCGGTGCGACCGATGAACCCGGAAGCATGGGAGTCATCGACCAGAATCATGGCATCATACTTCTCCGCCAGGGCCACGATTCGGTCCAGCGGGGCCAGGTCGCCGTCCATCGAGAAGACGCCATCGGTGATCACGAGGCGCACCCGTTTATCCTGGTGTTCCTGCAGCTTCTCCTCCAAATGCCCCATGTCGGCGTGTTTGTAACTGTCGGACATCGCCTTACACAGGCGTATCCCATCGATGAGCGAGGCATGGACCAGACGGTCGGCAATCATGACGTCCTGCTCGGTCAAGACCGCCTCGAAGACGCCGGCATTGGCATCCATGCAGGACGGGAACAGCAACGTGTCTTCGGTCCCCAGGAAATCGGTCAGCCGGCGCTCCAATTCGCGGTGGATGTCCTGTGTGCCGCAGATGAAGCGGACCGACGACATGCCATAGCCGCGGTTGTCGAGACCACGCCGCGCCGCCGCGACCACCTCGGGATGACTGGACAGTCCCAGGTAGTTGTTGGCGCACATGTTGATGACTGTGCGGGTGGCGGCCCCGGCCGGGTACTCCACCTCGATTTCCGGTCCCTGCGGCGCATGGATGAAACGCTCTTCCTTGAACAGCCCGGCCTGTCGGATTCCCGACAACTCGCGTTGATACGCGGCGCGGGTGGTGTCACTGTATGCCATAGAGTCCTCCTGCGAAGATCCAGCTCGAGGGTTTCAAACAGAATGAGAGGACGAAAGAGCTCCCTCACCCCTTCGCTCCGCTCAGGACAAGCCGATCCATCCTGCGGATGGATCGACCTCTCCCCCTCGACCCGGCTCGGGGCAAGCCGGAGGGAGAGGTTGTCATTCTCCCTCTCCCCTCTGGGGAGAGGGTAGGGTGAGGGGTGTGGCACAGATCGCCACAAGCAATCATCTCGCCCCCATGTCCTCATCGCATCAGACGTCCAGATCCGGAATGACATACGGGTCTGAAGACCCGTGGCACCTCTCGCCCGCGGACGAGTGCAGACAAGCCGTCGTCACGGCTTGCGGAACCGCTCGATCACGGCGGCGATGCTGTTGGCGGTGTCGAAGGCCTCGGGCGAGGCCTCGGCATCGGGAATCTGGATGCCATAGCGACGCTCCAGGAAGCGCTTCAGCGAAACCATCGAGAACGAATCGACGATCCCGCCGGAGATCAGCGGCGTGGTCTCTGTCAACTCCCGGTCGTCGTCGTCCTCCAGGTATTCCTTGCGGACATATTCGAGAATCACCTTTTTGAGATCGTCCACTGCCGTTCTCCTTCCCTGCCGGAATCTCCGAGTCGACGGGCGCATCGCGATGCGCCCCTACACACATCTGCACCATCGCCGCCGGCGGTGGGTCAATCATTCTCCAACGTCGAGATGTCGCCGATCGGCTCGCCCCATTCCTGCGCCCGCAGCACGCGTCGCATGATCTTGCCGCTGCGGGTCTTCGGCAATGAGGCAACGAATTCGATTTCCTGCGGCATGGCCAGAGGCGACAGCCGTTTGCGGATGAAATTCATGATGTCCAGGTCAAGCTCACCGGAGGCCGCGAATCCCGGCTTGAGCGCGACGAAGGCCTTGACGACTTCCATGTTCACCGGGTCGGGCTTCCCCACGGCGGCCGACTCGGCCACGGCCGGATGCTCCAGCAAAACGGACTCGATCTCGAAGGGACCGACCAGATGGCCGCCGGTATTGATCACATCGTCGTCGCGCCCGACGAACCAGAAGTACCCGTCCGCATCGAGACTGGCACGGTCGCCGCAAATGTACCATCCGTTCTTGAATTTGCCGGCATACGTCGTGGGGTTGTTCCAGTAGGCGCGGAACATCGAGGGCCAGCCGGGACGCAGAGCAATCAGGCCGACCGTTCCGGTCTTGGTGAGCGGCGCGTGCGTCTTCAGATCAACGACGGTGGCGACGATGCCGGGGAACGGCTTGCCCATCGAGCCGGGCTTGATCGGCATCCCGGGGACATTGGTGATGACGATCGACCCGGTTTCCGTCTGCCAGTAGGTGTCATGAAACGGGAGGCCGAAGGCCTCTTTCGACCAAAGGACTGCCTCGGCATTGAGCGGCTCGCCGACGCTGGCCAGATGGCGCAATGACGACAGATCATACTTGCGAACGGCCTCGGTTCCTTCCCGCATCAACAGGCGAATCGCCGTGGGGGCCGAGTACCACACAGAGATCCTGTGCCTCTGGATGAAGGAGTACCAGCGCGCGGTATTGAACCCGGCATCGAGGACGGCCTGCGTGACGCCGTTGGCCCAGGGACCGATGATACCATAGGATGTTCCGGTCACCCACCCGGGGTCGGCGTTGCACCAGTAGACGTCGTCCGGACGGACATCCAGGACCCATTTGGTGGTCAGATACTGGGAGATCAACGAGTAGTGCACGTGCTGCGCTCCCTTGGGTTTGCCAGTCGTTCCGGAGGTATAGTGCAGCACCGAGGGAGTCTCGGCGGTCGATGGGTATGCCGCGAAGTCATCGACGCGGGGCGCCTGCTCCATCTGGAAGGCGACTTCGCGTTCGCGCAGAGGAGTATCGACCGCGTCAACCACGATGATGTGGCGCAGCTCCGGCAGGTTTTCGAGGATCTTGCGGACCTTGGCCACATGCCTCTTCTGCGTGATCACCGCGGCGGTCTTGGCATCATCGAGGCGGGTGAAGAGCGACTCATCGCCGAACGCCGAGAACAGCGGCTGGGCGATCGCTCCCGACTTGAGGATGCCGAGGAAGCCGATGTACAACTCGGGCACACGGTCCAGGAACAAACAGACGCGCTCCCCCGGCTTCAGGCCGAGCCGTTGCAGGAAGTCCGCCATGGTGTTGCCGAGCTGGCGAATGTCATTGTAGGTGTAACGCTTGACATTCCCCTGGTGATCCTCCCAGATCAACGCGGTCTTCTCAGCCATGCCCAGTTGACAGATCCGGTCGGAGCAGTACCAGCCGATGTTGATCGGATCACCGGGACGGTATCCCAGCTCCCGCTCCGAGATCGACCAATCGAATCCCGCCAGACGTTCTTCGTACGAACCGATGTTGCTTGTCATCCTACTCCGCCTCACTGCTGGTCTGGTCCTGCAACACAACTTGGGCCATCGCCAAGTCGGATGTATGTGTCATCGAGAGACGCACATCCCGGACGCCCTGTTCACGGGCATGGGCTTCGGCGACTCCGGCGAGTACAAGCTGCGGCGCGCCGTCACGGTCTCTGTTGACTGAGACGTCACGCCAGGCAATCCCGCCGGACAGCCCGGTTCCCAAGGCCTTGAGGAATGCCTCCTTGGCGGCAAAACGGGCGGCGTAATGTCGCGCCGGATACCGCTGCGATTCGCAATAGGCGATCTCATCAGGCGAGAAGATCGTCTCGCGGAATCCCGCTTGACCCTGCTCCAACTCCCGCCGCATGCGCGCGATGTCCACCATGTCGATGCCGATGCCGATGATCATTGGTGAATATGGTGTACGGTAACGTTCTCTCGAGTTCCCGGCGTTCTTCCCTCACCCGATCCGCCCGCGGTGGATCGACCTCTCCCCGTCAGAGGCGGACAAGCCGGAGGGAGAGGTTAATACTCCCCCTCTCCCTTCGGGAGAGGGTCGGGGTGAGGGGCTCTGCGCCCACTGGACTGCAGTCATCGGCGCTCCTTCGTCGGTCGATTCGTATCGCACGGGGACCGGCAGGAGACTTCACGGAAACAGCACGACCTTGCCCGATTGTTTAGGTGAGGTCATCATCAAATCAAACCCCTTCGCAAACTCGGCCAACGGCAACGTGTGCGTGATCACCGGAGTGATATCGAGCCGCCCCGACGTGAGCAGGTTGCGCACGGTGACCCAAGTGTCGAACATCAGGCGCCCGTTGATGCCATAGACGGTCACGCCGCGAAACACCAGGGCATTGTTCCAGTCCAATTCCACGGGTCCGGAGGGTATACCGAACGCCGAGACGCGCCCACCTTTGCGGACACATTTGAAGGCCTGCTCGATCGCCTTCTGTGCCCCGGCCATCTCCAGGACCACGTCCATCCCGACACCCTCTGTTTCCTCGCGGATGGCTTGCACAGTGTCCCGCTGCAGGACATTGATCGTCGCGTCGGCTCCCATGCGTCGGGCGATCTCGAGACGGGCCGGTTCCATCCCTGCCAGGACAATCTGAGAGGCGCCGCTCGCCTTCGCCACGCCGACCGCGAACAGCGCGATCGGCCCATCGCCGAAGATCAGGACGGTCTTCCCGCTGACCGGCTCGACCAAGGTGCAATAGACGGCGTTGCCCAGCGGCTCCTGAACCGAAGCGATCTCCGGCGGGAGAGAGGGGTCGTTCTTCCAGGCCACGACTTCCGGAACGGCAACATACTCGGCGAAACACCCATCGCGGTCGACGCCGAAGATCTTCAGATTCTGGCAAATGTGCATCTGGCCGCTGAGACATTGACGGCAATGGCCGCAGGGGATGTGGGTCTCGACCGAGATCAGGTCGCCGCGTTTGAGCGAACGAACCTGGGCACCGACTTCGACTACTTCACCGGCGACCTCGTGTCCCAGAATCTGCGGCAGTCGCGCCGCGCCGATCCGGCTCTGCGCCCAACGCTCCCATTGATAAATGTGGACGTCGGTGCCGCAGATGGAGGTCGCCTTGACCTTGAGGAGGACCTGATCCGGGGCGATTTTGGGGATGTCAACGTCGAGGAGTTCCGCGCCCTCGGCCGGACGGGTCTTCACTATCGCCTTCATCTTCATGTTGCGAATCCCCTTCGACCCGGAGCGTCGGTCACAGCCAGTGATCGAGCATACGGGACGGCCGAGCCAACGGCCCCGACCGGCCCTAATCAAGTGAATCTCACGATACGATCAACGGGGTCCGAACACAAATTGCCACCGTTAGAGCCTTTGAGCCACCGCAACCCGCTCAATTCCCGCCAGATCCCGGTGCAATGACGGCGGCCCCCAGCGTGGATCACGACCCACCAACTTCCGTACGGACGACCCTTGGTCGTAGCCAATCTCACAGACCAGGAAGCCGCCAGGACGGAGGACATCAGCCGATTGTGTGAGCAACCCGGCGATGAACTCGACGCCGGTCGGGCCGCTGTACAGCGCGGCGGCCGGCTCATGGGCCGACACTGATGGATCGAGATTCGGGTCGCCCGGAATGACATACGGGGGATTGCTCACGATGATGTCGGCAATGCCGGGGGCAAACATCGACAAGGTGTCGCCTCTCACAAAGTGCACGCGTTCAGTGAGTCCGACCCGGGCACGGTTCTCCCCGGCCAGTGCCAATGCGGCGGCGGAGATGTCAGTGGCAACGACCACCAGATCGGGGCGGTGGTGAGCCAAGGCCAGGGCGATGTTCCCCGAGCCGGTGCCGACGTCGATGGCGAGAAGTTGTACGCCCTCCCGGAGCGGCGGGAGGGTCTTCAATGCAACCTCTGCCAATCCCTCGGTTTCGGGACGCGGGATCAGTGCACGTTCATCACAGAGGAAGTCCAAGCCGCAAAACTCCACATGTCCGAGCACGTACGACAGCGGCCGGCCGGTCAGGCGGTCTGTCGCAAGATACTGCAAACGATGCTCATCGGCTTCGGAGATCAACTCCTGGCGGCGCACCGTCAATTCGGTCGGACCTGCACTGACAACCTCACCCAACAGGCGGTCGGCCTCGAACGGTGCCAGGTAACCCGCGACCGGCGCCAGACATTCCCGGAGTCGCTGCCGCCATTGAGCGACGGTCATTCTCGTCGACATCGTTTCCCTCTTTCGGGGACTCAGGAACCCGACAGAGGCGGACCAGCACAGGGGCGACCCGGTGCTTGCGCGCCTCTGGCGCGGGTCGCCCGAGGGCGAGGCCCGCCAGAGGCGGATAAACAGCGCCTCGCCCCTACCTGCGATAGGGAGATCAAGGGAACTCTACACAACGCGCCCGGTTCCACACGGCCAGAACATCGGCGCATCCCAGAGGACGGGCGCATCCCGAATACGGGGACCCCTTGAGCCACCACGTGGGCGGGTTGCCAAAGTCAGAAGCAGGCGGAACGGTCGCGCGCCCCGGTATCGAGCCCAAGGGACTGAAAAGACAAGTCCCGGCCACGAAGGTGCCGCCCAGAATCAGAAATTCGCGTCTGTCCATCGCCGCTGCTCCCGTGGCCGTCACTCGGTGTCTTCAACAAATGGGAACCCGGCAATCTTCATCGCCGGGACAAACATCATCGCCGAATACTGGGGATAGAACACGCGCTCCCGTCCGATCTGCTCGGCGCGCGCGAACGCTTCGAGGATCGCCGGGGTGGCACGGAGATTCTTCACGGGGCCCATGATGGCGCCGTTCGCGATGAGGAATGTCCCGTCCCGCGTCGAACCGGAGACCTGCGCCTTCATCGGATTCAGATAGTTCAGGTACCAGAAATGCGTGATCAGAAGCCCGCGTGCCATCGAGGCGATCATCTCCTCCATCGTCGCGGTGCCGGGGAGCAGCGTCAGGTTCTTCGGGTACGGTCCCCGTGCATTGTCGGCGGGAAGCGCATGCCCGGTCGATGTTCCCCCCGCCATCTTCGCCGTGCGCGTGTCATGCACAACACCTCTGGCGATGCCGTTCTCGATCAACACCACCTTCTGTTTCGGAATCCCCTCGTAGTCGAATGGGACGCCGGGATACTCCGGCAGAAATGGGTCCTCGTGGATCGTGATGTTCGCCCCGGTCACTGTCTCACCGAGTTTGCCGGAGAACACGCCACGCCCCTGCGCAAACGATTTACCGGAGAATGCCAAGAACCCGAGGAAGAGCAACAGTTGCCCGACCGCCGCGGGCTCGAGAATCACCGTGTAGTCACCGGCGGGTATGGCAATGGGATTGCGTGAGCGCACTGCCTTGTCGATGGCGACCCGTCCGATCGATTCGGCATCAATCAACGCGACATTCCGTTGCGCGGCCGTGGACCATCCCTGCCCCAAGAGAGGATCGTCCGACGCCGACACCGACAGTTCGGCCTTCGTCCCGGCAAAGAACTGGCGCGTGCCGGCGGAATTGGCCACGGCGATGGTCTCCGTGCCGGTTTGATACAGTCCGGATGATTGTATCCCGCTCTTGCGACCCGCAGAGACAATGGCCGCTACCGCACCGGCCCGCTGCGCCGGGGAGCAATCCGCGGTCGCCGGAAAGAACGCCTCAACAACCGGTGCAACGGGCGACTGCACGAAACCGGGAAAACCCTCATCCGGCGCCAGCCACGCGGCAATCTGGAGGGCATCGCTCATGGCCCGATCGAGACCGGCAGACGTCAGATCGTTGGTCGAAGAAATCGCCACCCGGCCATCCTTGACCAGCCGCACGATGACCCGGGCATCGCCCGCGGCCATGTTCTGATGGATGACGTCCTCGGCGAACCGGGTCGTGGCTTCGCGCTGTCCGATATAGACCAACTCGGTCTGTTCACCGGGGGAACGCGACAGCGTGTCGTCCAGGAGCTTGATGATCGATGCCTTGTCAGTCGGAACGCTCATGGTCACTCGGAAACGAGCCGTCACATTGTCATGTGCAGGCCCTCACCCGCCCGCCTTCGGCGGGCGACCTCTCCCGGAGGGAGAGGTTAGGACAACGTCACGAAAGTCAATCACGCCGCCTGCCCCACTTTGACGTTTCGGAAGCGGGCCGGGGAGGCACCCTGGCCGGTGCGCATGTTCTGTCCCGGCTGTCCCTTGCCGCAACTGGGGGTTCCCCAGATCGTGTACGCCTCCGGGCCACAAATACGATCGCAACTGCGCCAGAATTCCACGGTAGTCCCCGAGTAGACCGGGTTCTTGTAGATCTGTCCCCGCTGACCGTTCTTGATCTCCCAGGCGATTTCGCCGCCCAGTTGGAACTTCTCACGGCGGTCATCGATCGACCAAGCCGCCGGCGTCGCAATCAAAACGCCATCTTCGGTATCGGCGATCAAGGAATCCAGTGAGCCCGAGCCGGGGGTCAAGTTGATGTTGGTCATCCGCACCAGGGGCAGATCGAACCACGATTCGGCCCGCATCGCGCCCGACGATTGCCGATTCAAACGCGCCGCCGTCTCGCGCGAGGAGAGGTAGTCAACGAGCACTCCGTCTTTGATCAAAACCACCGGCGCGGCGGGCACACCCTCATCATCGTATCCATATGTACCCAGACCGCCAGGAGCAGAAGGGTCGGAGGTCACAGTGACAAAGTCCGCGGCGTACGGAAGAGTCCCCAGATGGCCAGGAGCCGCAAAGCTGGTCCCTGAGAAGTTCCGCTCCGAGCCAAAGACGCGGTCGAGTTCCAACGGGTGTCCGATCGACTCGTGAATTTGCAGCGAGACCAGGTCTCCAGACAGGAGCAGCGTCGTCGTTCGCTCCGGCAGCACCGGCGCACTCAACAGCGTGACCGCCTCCTCCGCCGTCGGTTTGCACCCCGCCTCCAGATTGAGTGCGGTGATGATCTCATATCCGCCGGTCTGGTGCTGCCCGCCGGACGTGGGGAATGAGCGCTCGCCGATCTCGCGACGTGACTTCATCGCCGCCGCCGACAATCCTCCGCCGGAGTGCGTGATCGTTTGCGTGATCACCGCTCCCGCTGAAGAGTAGAACCACTTCTCCTCGCGACGGAAACTCAGAAACGTCTCGGTCTGATTGATCCCTTCGGTTTCACGGAGGAGTGAATCGAGATGCCGCAAGAACTCGACTTTTTCCTTGAGCTCAACGGCGAACGGATCTGTTATCACCAGTGTCTTGTAGTCGGCCTGCACCGCCTTCACCGGCGCCAGTGTCACGGGTTCCTTCATCAACAGAGCCGAGGCGTGCGCGATGGCGATGGCTTCTTCCAGGACGGTGCGCGCGGACGTCTCATCGCAGCCGGGAGCCGCAGCGAAACCCCAGGCGCCATCGACCAGCGCACGCACGCCGAAACCGAAGGAGACCTTACGGTCGATCCTGTCGACTTGGCCGTCGGCCAGAGCAACATCCTCGGTGGTGATGCGCACGGCACGGAAATCGGCATAGGATGCCTGCGACTTCCGTACCGAGGCCACCAACTGCCCCGCCTGTTCGATGTCTTTCAGATCGGGCATCGCCTCTCCATGACGCGGAAATGTGGGGGCATGAGTGCGTTCGAACAAGGGGGATTTCCGTCGGTCGAGTGCCTCATGCCACCACACCTAATGTAGGGGCGACCCTACGTGGTCGCCCAATCATGTCAGGAGCACGGGGCTCCTGACCTACGCCGTCGAGGCCAGCCGGCGTCGCCGCTCATCGGCCCGCAGGGCATCGACGATCTCATCGAGAGCACCGTCGATGACGGCATCGAGACTCTGCGACGTCAGGCCGATGCGGTGATCGGTGACGCGGTTCTGGGGGAAGTTGTAGGTGCGAATCTTGGCCGAACGATCGCCGGTCGAGACCATCTGCTTGCGCTCCGCGGCGAGTTTGGCATCGCGCTCCGATTGCGCGGCATCATAGAGCCGGGCCCGAAGGACTTTGAGCGCCTTGTTCTTGTTTTTCAATTGGGATTTCTCATCCTGACACTGCACAACGGTGCCGGTCGGGATATGGGTGATGCGCACTGCCGAGTCGGTGGTATTGACCGACTGCCCGCCCGGACCGGACGAGCGGAAGACATCGACACGCAGGTCCTCGGGACGGATATCGATTTCGACTTCTTCCACTTCGGGGAGAACGGCCACGGTGGCCGCAGACGTGTGGATACGCCCGGAGGCTTCGGTCACCGGGACTCGCTGCACCCGGTGCACGCCCGATTCATACTTGAGCGTGCCATAGGCCCCCTCTCCCTCCACGGCGAAGGTGACCTCCTTAAAGCCGCCGACGCCGGTCGGATTGGAGCCGAGCATCTCGACTTTCCAGCCGCGCCGCTCGACAAAGCGCAGATACATGCGCATCAGATCGGCGGCAAAGAGCGCCGCCTCTTCCCCCCCGGTTCCGGCGCGGATCTCGACGATCGCCGGCTTGCTATCCGCCGGATCGGGTGGGGTCATCAGGTCGCGTAGACGCTCTTCGAGCGCCTGTTTCTCCCCGTCCAATCGCACCTGCTCCTCGCCGGCCAACTCGACCAGCTCCGGCTCGCCTTCTTCCTCAAGTAGCTGCCGGTTGGACGCGATCTCGTCCAAGAGCTTCCGGTAGGCGTCGCCTGCCTGAACGATCTCCGCCAGCCGCCTGTGCTCCCGTCCGAGGGTGCGCATCTTCTCGGCATTCTTCGCGGTCGCCGGGTCGGACAGTTGGGCCTCAAGATCGACGGAACGCCTGGCGATGCCGTCGAGGATGTCGAGCATGGTATCGGCAGGTTTCTGTGTCATCGCGTCCCATTTGTAGGGGCGTATTGCAATACGCTCCTACCGGCCCCGAATTGTTCTGGACTTACCTCCAACACAAACGCGACGGGACCCCAAGGGAGGCCCCGTCGCGCAACCATGTCCTCTCGCTATGAGCCGGCCTCGGCCCTGTCGGCATCGGGGGCGGCAGCGGCCTTCTCCGGTGTCGCCATGCCGTACTTGCGGAGAAACTTCTCCACCCGTCCGGCGGTATCGACCAACTTCTGCTTCCCGGTGAAGAACGGGTGGCAGGCCGAGCAGATTTCCACGTGGAAATCCTTCACCGTGGAGCGCGTGTGGATTTCATTCCCACAGGCGCACCGGATCACGGTGTTGAAATACTTGGGGTGAATGCCTTCTTTCATCATCGTCTCCAGTCACTCAAGCCCTAAAACATAATCGCCGCCGCGCTGTTCCGCAATCTCTTTTCCAGCCCCCGATTTCAATCGAGCGATCGGAGATACCGCACGATCGTGTACAGCGGCCAGACTTGTGCGGCATGCGCCGGATTCTCCACCCAATCCAGGAGCCGGTCGCGACGGAAGACCTCACCGACGGAAGGAGAAGCCGTTATTCTCTCAACCAACTGCGTCCTGGGAACAGGTGGAAAGGGCCACCCGGCCGTGTGCCGCCGCCGCCATTTCCGCGCCGCTTTCTCCCATGATCCTCGCGACAGAGCGAACTGGCGGCCCCATTGCCGCGCCGAATCGCGTACGCTGCCGGGGACCAGGCCGGTGTTGGCATTGCGAACCCGGCCGACTTCGGGGTTGAACTGACGGAGAAATTCCCCGGCCAGACGGCGGCGGCGCTTCCATTCGAACGGTACCCGCATGGCGCGCTCGAAGAAGCGTGGGGAATAGAACGGCGCCGCGGTCCAGAGATAGGAGCGATTGCGATCCTCGCCCTCGAAGTACGACTTGTACTCATACCCGGCGAAGCAGAAATGGAGGTACTTGTCGGCCATGTCGGATTCGGGGTATGAGTCAAGCCATCCCGCCAGCTCCGTCTGCAGTTCGCGGCGGCCGATACCCATGGCATCGATCAGCAGTCTCGGATGGAAGACCAGATTGCGGAACAACAGCAGGTCGGCCAGTTCGTCAGTCGAGCGTAGACGACGCTCGGGGTGACGCGGCACGAGGGCCAGATCGCCGCCTCCACCAGAGAACAGGACAGCATTGGGGCCGGCCTCTCCGACGAGCACGGTGAGGTATTGGTCGGCATAGGCCATGGCGGCGGAGTTCAGTCCATCTTTCAGATGGACCAGACGGTCGTAGGACTCAGGTGAAGGCGCCGATACAGGTACGGATCGCCAGTCCAACCGGCTGAGTCCGGCAATCTCCCGGGCGCTTTCCGCTTCGCGTGGCGACTGATAGCCGGGGAAAGAGAAGGTCCGAGCGACGGCATCGACATCCAGTCGATAGAACGCGGCCGCCACGCCTCGCGAGTCCATACCGCCGGAGAGTGACAGAACCAACGGTCGGTTAGAGCAGGTATCGACGCGTCGGCGTGTGGCGGTCAGGAACTGCTCGACCAGTTCCCCGGCACAGTCCGCCATCCTCCGCTCGACCGGGCCGGTCACGAAGGACGGTTCAGCGGACATGATCCTCGGGTCGGTCTCATCCTCGCGCCATGACAAGACGGCGCCGGGAGGAAGACGTCGCACTCCCGAGACCAGGGTGCGGTCTTCCCACGGAAACCCCATCGCCAGCATCTGGGCGATGCCGGTCCGGTCGGGTTGTACGGTGGAACGAAGAGCAACGAGGAATTTGACCTCGCGGCCGACGATCAGCCGCCCCTCTTCCTGTGACCAGTAGACCGGCAGCCGTCCGAGCGGATCGAGCGCCACAATGATGCCATGAGGTGGGACTTTGGTCGAGAGGATGATGGCGAAGTCACCATCGGCTGCTGCGGCGCAGTCCGAGATGATCCGACCAGCCCGTTCCCACGGATCGCGTTCGTTCTCGACGGCTTCCACTTGAGCCAAGAACTGGTCCCATGTACGGTCATAGATCATCCCTTCCACGACAACGCGGAATTGCCGCGACTCCCAAGCCCGAATCGGGTAGCCGTCATACACGGTCCAGCCGATCAGCGTCGGATGATCCACCGACAGCACACAGGATCGGTAGCGGTCATCGTGCCGCATTGCATCCAAGCCCGAACGAAAACGATCGGGAGTGGTCGCGCCACGCGACTTGGTATCAAAGACCAGTCCGAAACCGGGCATCTTGACAGGGAATCTCGCGGGGCGCAACGAAGATAGCAACCGCATTCCTCTGCCTAAAACCTCATAAGACCACGCAGATTGACTTGTCCGAATGCAACGGACGATATTCCCTCAGTGGCACGACGGCGCAAGGCAGGGACATCGGCCCCTTCGCCGCACAGGCCGTAGCGGGAGATCACATGAGTGAATTGAACTGGTCATCGGCAATCAGTGAAATCGCTCCCAATGTCATTCGTCTGCGCGGATATCCGGTCGAAGAGCTCATGGGGAGAGTCGGCTTCGCCGAGGCGATCCATCTGGCCCTGATCGGCGAGCTTCCCGATTCGGGCACCGCCACACTCCTCGATGCGATCTTTGTCTCCTCGCTCGATCACGGCACGACGCCGCCGTCCGTTCACTCCGCTCTCACCGTGGCCTCGGCCGGCGCACCACTGGGTTCGGCTGCCGCGGCCGGCATACTGGCGATCTCGCGCTGGCACGGCGGGGACATCGAGGATTGCATGAGGACGATCCAGGAAGCGTTGGGGATCGCCAAGAAGAACGGCATCTCGTTTTCCGAGGCGGCGATGAGAGTCGTCGATGAGTACAAGGCCCGCAACCGTCGCATATCCGGTTTCGGGCACCGTCTCCATTCGCGGGATCCGCGCACGACGCGTCTGTTGCAGATGGCCGACCAACTGGGGAAGTCACAGGACGGTGTGGACATGGCGTGCTGGCTGGAGGATGCCATTGCCCAATCGACGGGCAAGCCGATTCCCTTGAACGTGGATGGCGCCATTGCTGCGATCCTCGTGGATCTCAGGATTCCCGTGGAGCTCGCCAACGGCTTCTTCATGATCGCTCGTCTGCCGGGTCTTCTGGCCCATGCGCACGAGGAAACGACACGCCAGAATCCGATGCGGGTCATTCACCCACTGGACGTCACCTATGACGGACCGCCGTTGCGGCATTTGGCGTAGCCGCGGTCAAATCGACTGGGGAACCGTGGGCCAGACACTCATAGAAAAGATCGCCACCGCGCATGCGGTCGGACTGGCATCGAGCGAGACGGTCCACGCCGGTGACATCGTCACGATCCGGCCCAGGCATGTGATGACGCATGACAACACCTCGGCCGTGATGAGCAAGTTCCGAGCCATCGGCGCCACGCGGATCGCCGATCCACGCCAGCCGGTCTTTGCCATCGACCACGATATCCAGAACACGGCCCCGGAGAACCTGGCGAAGTATGCGAAGATCGAGGCATTCGCCTGCGCGCATGAGATCGATTTCTATCCCGCCGGGACCGGCATCAGCCACCAGGTCATGGTCGAGGAGGGGTATGTGACGCCGGGGTCGATGATCGTGGCGTCGGATTCGCATTCCAATCTCTATGGTGCCGTCGCCGCGCTAGGTACGCCGGTCGTGCGCACCGACGCGGCCTCGATCTGGGCGACCGGGACAACCTGGTGGCAGGTTCCCCCGATGGCACGGGTGACGTTGACCAGTGCACTGCATCCGGGAGTGGTCGGCAAGGACGTGATCATCGCCTTGTGCGGACTGTTCAATCACGATGAAGTCCTCAACATGGCGATAGAATTCACCGGCGACGGCATCGGCTCGCTGTCGATGGACCAGCGGCTGACCATCGCCAACATGACGACCGAGTGGGGGGCGTTGGCGGGAGTCTTCCCCCTCGATGAAACGCTCAGGGACTTCCTCTATGGCCGCGCCGACTACCTGGCGGCCAAAGGCCAATCGCGGCTCACCCGCGCCGAAGTCGATAGGTTGTTTGCGAACCGACACCACGCCGATGCCGATGCGCACTACGACGTGGACCTCACGTTGGATCTGGGCACGATTATTCCCCATGTCTCCGGACCGAACCATGTGAAGACGATGGTCCCGCTCCCGGAGATCGAGACGCGCCGGGTGAAGATCGACAAGGCGTACCTGCTCAGTTGCGTGAATGCGCGTTTGGAGGATCTGACTGAGGCGGCACGCGTGCTCCAAGGGAAGACAGTGGCCGCGGGTGTCGAGTTCTATGTTGCTGCCGCCTCGGCCAATGTTCAGCGCGCCGCCGAACAGAACGGCGCCTGGCAGACATTGATCGCTGCCGGCGCGACCATCCTGCCTCCTGGGTGCGGTCCGTGCATCGGGCTGGGCACAGGGACACTGGAGGCGGGCGAAGTCGGCATCAGCGCCACCAACCGCAACTTCCAGGGTCGAATGGGACACCGTGACGCTATCGTCTATCTCGCCAGTCCGGCAGTCGTGGCGGCGTCGGCGGCCGCCGGGTACATTGCCGCGCCGACGCGATACGATGATGTAGTGGCGCAGTCAACGAAGCAGGTCCATGGTCGACCACAACGGACACCGGCGGCGGTGGAGATCATCCCCGGCTTCCCGGCGCAGGTCACCGGACGTCTCCTCTGGCTCCCGGTCGACAATCTGAACACCGACGGCATCTACTCCGGCAAGCTCACATACCGTGATGACGTGACCAACGAGGAAATGGCGGCCGCCTGTTTTGAAAACTACGACCCGGACTTCCGGACAATCGGCCGCGCAGGAGATGTGGTCGTGTCGGGACGGAACTTCGGGACCGGTTCCTCGCGCGAACAGGCCGCGACCTGTCTGATCCATCGCGGCATCCCGTGCGTGATCGCGCACTCGTTCAGCGAGACCTACAAACGCAACGCCTTCAACAACGGCTTTGTCGTCTTTGAGTGTCCCGAGCTGGTGGCCTACCTGCGCGAGAGGTATGGCGCCGCCACCGAGAAGACCGTCGTCGGTCCGCCGATCGTCGTCGACTACCGGAAGTCAGAGTTGTCGTTTGACGGGCGCGTGTTCGCCTTCCCGCCCTTGAGCAAGACGGCACAGGAACTGGTGGTGGCGGGTGGCGCGGAGAATCTGGTGACGGCGCGGCTGCCCCTGTAGGGGCGTCTTGCCATACGCCCCTACAACCAGTTGCACAACCCGATTTCTGTGCGGTCGGGTGCCCACACCCGACCGCAG
>JBFMGX010000012.1 GCA_040752595.1 Candidatus Zixiibacteriota bacterium | reverse complement strand
GACCAGGTTGTTGGAAGAGTATCGGGAGAAAGTTGAACAGGCGAGGCAGAGAAGGCTTCGTCACAACCGCGCGGAGGCCGGCGTCAGACCATCAACTTTTTTGGCCGAATTTGTCTGACACAGGACACGGAGGCAGGAACTCGCTCTGTGCCTTCCTGATCCCTTGGACGTTGATGATCTTCCTTGCACCTATCCAATCTACGCCAGAGTTGTCTGATCGGTTGAACCCTATGGCGTCCTCCGTGTAGAGAGAATCAGTGATGCTGGGATACTTGTTGTAGACAGAGTATGCGGCATAGATTGCTCCATCAGGTGCGATCGCCAGATTTACTCCTTGGCAGAACGCGACAGAGTCGCCGAGCTCTTGGGTGAGCGACCGCGAAGTGCCCCAGGACTCACCGCCGTTTGTCGAACGCTTGAAGGCGATCCCGTAATGATAGGTGTGCGGATTCAGCGGCCAGCCATTAGAACTCCAAGCACAGTAGATGTGGTTTCTGTACGAGGGTGACACGAGATCGACAGCGAAGTGAGGCTTGTCCGGATTCGACTCGCCGGCCGATGAGATCAGGAATATCTGATTGAGTGGCCAGTACGTGCCGCCGTCGGGCGACTTACTAACGTACAGACTCAGGTTTCGGAGGTGGCAATAGTAGGCATTTCCGTCTGCATCATAGGCTACGACCGGGTCGGCCGTCCCGCTCCCGGGCAGGGTATCGGCGCCAACCCAACTGGCGCCGGCGTCCGGAGAACCGGCGTATCCAAGCAGCCTTGCTAAATACGTACCGCATCGATCGGTCATGTAGCCAACAAGCAACCGCTGCTGGTCCACGGGGTTGATGGCGACACTGATTTCTGCCTGCTCAACTCCGTCGTTTGCGTGTACCGTAAGGTTCACATAGTTGGACCGGACCGGAGAAGCGAGATTGGAACACGCCGGGCATTCGGCCATCGACGCGGTGTCATCGGCGCACAAGGTCTCTGTGCCAGCAATAGAGGAACCCGGACCGGCGAGCAGCATTGCGAGCAGCGCTTCAGCGCAGCACCCTGCCGACCAACGCAGAATCCTCTTTGTCTTGGTCATTCTGCCTCCCTCTTGGCCACTTCCGCCTATTTCGCGTCTCCTTGCGTGATCGGGACGCAGGGATTGCAGAATTCAATTGTCGGGTCAGCGTTCCGAAACGCCACATTGATGATCTTCACGACATCAATGACCGTTGTGAAACTGTCACAGTCGGCGTCCGTCTGTTTGATGGAGCACAGCGGACCCGGATCGGGCTGCGCCCCTTGCCCCCGAAACGCCACGTCAACACAGTTGACAACATCCTGGACATCTGTGCGAACACCATCACAATTCGGATCGCCGTGGCATGCACAATAGCATGCCGGAATTGGTGGAATGCACCGACCTGACGAATCGCAGTTCTCACAGCCAGATCCCAAGAACGCCTGGAATTCATCGCGGTGGTTGACCGTTCCCCATTCCTGAGCCCCGTTCTGATCAAAGTCGACACCATACCAATAGACAAGCATGCCGACGTCACCTTCGTTCCAGCTGCATGTTTCGACAAACGCGACTTGGGGTGTGTTCCACTCCCACACCTTGTGGTAGGGAGAGAAGAACATCGTCAGCTCATCGAGCCCGTCACAGTCGACATCGAATCCAAAGGCCGGCGTCCACCCAACTGCCCCGGTGATTTCCGAAAACACTTGAACAACCCGAAACACATTGTCCCCAATCGGCTGGAGTAACTCATACCGGTATTCTCCCCCAGGGACCTCTGTGAACGAATACCCCAGGAGCACATGTAAGACTCCTCCGGGCTTGGGTCGGACGGCTGAGGCGCAATGCTGATTGCCTGCCAAAGTCTCGCCGACGCGCCCAATGTACACCAAGCCACCGTCTTTCCACTCGAACAGCATGTAACCTGACTCGCTACCGGCGATGAACTCGATGCGACCGTCATGGTCGAAATCGCCGACAGCCGATGGTCCACCGGTGAGCGGCGGGGCTGCAATATCGGAAACGATCTCGAAGCTGTCCGCTGTAGCATTGAAGTCTATTACCAGCGCACGCGATGTCCCGCCAAGGCTGCCCACTGTCAGGTAGAGCTCCAGTGCGGCATCACTGTCGAGGTTCACGCTGACCGGGTCCATCCCCACGTTCATCCCGGGGAAGACGAAGCGCTGGCGCAGGCTCCAGTCGGGTGCTGAGAGAAAGTCCAAGTACCCGTCCACCAAATTGCCGGTCTGGCCGACCAGATCGAGCTGGCCGTCTCGGTCCACATCTTCCACGAGCCAGGCCACGCGGTACGTAGCCGGGAGCGGGATCGTATCGTGGCGGAGAGCGGAATCCACATCGTGTCGGACGATACGGTTGTTGTAATAGTCCCCCACGTACAGCTCGGTCACTTTCCGACTCGAATCGAAATGGACCGCGATATCACCCTGGGTAACGGAGAACGCGGCAAGAAGCGGGCACTCCATTGAATCCGAACCGTACGATGTTGCGGCCCCGAACGGAACGCCTGCCTCCGCCTGTTGATAGCCACCGCCGATAGCCCACCACGGAATCACCCGCCAAGTGCGTGGGTCGTCGGTCACCACACGACTGGAGTCGCCGGCCGAGACATACCCGACCAGCGCCAGCACACATGCCAGCGCCAGCAACGGGAGCTTGCGCCGTCTTGCGGGATCATCGGGGGTCATCGCCAACCCCGCCAAAGGGCCCTGTCACTGTTCGACGCTGAGGAGCGTCCTTCTTCGTAGATAAGATCGGCGTTGCGCTGCCGGTGTCAAGCGGAATTCAGAATTCCCGGATTCCGCCCGATGGGAGGGGATTCGCTCAGAGTTACAGTTTGAAGAGGTCTTCCGCCCCGGGCAGGATGGAGCGACGCATCGGCCCCTACTTCCCAAGAAGAAACAGCAGATTCCTCACTTCCCTCAGTTCATTCGGGACAAGTCGTTCGGAATGACAATTGGAGGGGCCGTTCCATAGCGGGCCCAGAAGCGACAGGTAGCGGCGCCCCGGACTATCGCGTCGAGTCAAGCTGGGACTTCAAGTCATTGATCACGGCGACGGGTGTGGGATCACAACCTCTGACTATAGCCAGATGATAGCTGATATAGTCACCGAGTTGCACGAGCGAGAGCATCCGTACCAGACGGTTGGCGCCAGAGGCTGTGAGCGACACCACCGGAATGCCGCGCGCCGACAGTCGCTGAACAATCCAATCCAGCCGTATACCGGCGCGCGGCGTGTCATCGGCGCTGCGCATCACCGCCAATGCCAGTTGCCCGCCGCCGGTGTAGCCGTCCATGCCAACCAGCTCGTTGTGATTCAGCTCCGGCAGCACATTGGCAAAGGCCGGGACCTTGGCATTCTCGCACAACTGTCCCTTGAAGCGATAGGCGAGGACATCGGTGGAGCCACTGCTGCCATAGACGCAGGTGTGATGCCCCTCCAACACTGCGGCCACCTGTTTGGCCGCATTGTCTGTCAGCGGGCGCTTCTGATCATAGAACTGCGAGCGTTGTTCGAGGAAGTCGGCGGACATCTTCAAAAGGTCGGTGCGATCGGGAACGATTCCCCAGCGGGCCAGCGCGAGCATGACCGGGCCAAAGGAGTACCCCAGCGCGGCTCGTGGCGAGAATCCGCCGGGCAGTTTGATCATCGGCCAGCCATACTGGGATGCCATCTGCTCCACCCCGCCCCCGGTGGCAATCGCCAGGATGCGGCAGCCGCGTCGCCGGGCCTCATCGGTGGCCGAGAGCGTCTCCTCGGTGTTCCCGGAATAGCTGGAGGCGATGACCAACCAGAAGCGGTTGATGAACTCGGGAAGGTGGTCATTGCGCACGATCAGGAACGGGACCGGTGATTCATGTTCCCAATAGGCCCGCGCCAGATCGCCGCCGATCGCCGATCCGCCCATGCCGCACAGACAGACACCCGCCGGCGTGGTGGGCTTGAAGGCCGTCCAGTTCACCTGATCGGCGAGCCCCGGCGCCTCCCGCAGTTGCTCGGAAAGTGAGCCGATGGCGGCGTGCATGCCGCCGGGATCATACTGCGCGTGACGAGCGGGATCATCGAGCCGTGCGGCCGCCGGGCGCGGATCAGCGCCGCCTGTGATTTGGATGCTGGAATCGCTCACGAGTTGGTGCACCTTTGAGGAAGTTGGTCGCCAGAGTGCAGACATCATCCGCCGTCTCGGTGCGGAGAATCCTCGCCGCCAACTGCCGGGCTTTGGCGAAAGAGAGTGATCGGACCAGTGACTTCATGCGCGGGACGGAATTCGGGTGCAGCGACAGCGAATCGACACCGAGACCCAAGAGGGGGGCTGTGGTCAGAAGATCGCCGGCCATCTCGCCGCAGACACCCACCGGGATTCGGGCCTTGTGCGCGGCTGCGACCGTATCGGCGATCTGGCGCCAGAGAGAAGGGTGCCAGTAGTGGTGCAGGCGCTCCAGGCGGGCATTACCGCGATCGACGGCAACTGTATACTGCGTCAAATCATTCGTCCCGAGGGAGAAGAAATCGGCGCGTCGGGCCAGCTCCGGCGCCATGCGGACCGCCCCCGGGGTTTCGATCATCAGCCCAAGCTTGACCTTGCGGCCAATGGCCGACTTCCGCCGGCCCAGATCCTCCCGCGCTTGCGCCCAAAGCCGCTGCACCTCGCAGAATTCCTCGACGGTCGAAATCATCGGCACCATCACCCACACGGGGCCGTGGGCGGACGCTGCCAGCAGAGCGCGAAACTGCGACACCAACCGTGCCGGATGGGCCAGCGAAATGCGGACACCGCGCACCCCCAGTGCCGGATTGGATTCGGGCGGCAGGTCGGGCAATGCCTTGTCGGATCCAAGGTCGAACGTCCGCACGATGAGAGGTCGACCCCCAAGCGTTTCCACTGCCCGACGGTATACCTCGCGTTGTCGGTTTTCGGTGGGATACGATCCCTGCTGCAGGAACAGGTACTCTGTGCGGTACAGACCGACACCGGCGGCGCCGGCGGCACAGACCAGCTCGGTCTCGCCGGCGAGATCGATATTGGCCATAAGCGAGAGCGTGTGCCCGTCCTTTGTCGTGGCGGGGAGATCACGGAGCACATCCAGACGCTTGGGCCAGGGGGAATGAGTGCGCCGCTTCTTACGCTCCACAAATTCCACGGTCTGGCCGCGCGGCTCGACGATGACGAGACCTGAGAAACCGTCGACGACGACGCGTGTCCCCGGACGGACAACACGCAAGTCGATGCCGACGCCGACGACGGCCGGAATCCCGAGCGACTTGGCCAACAGCGCCGTGTGCGACGTCTTCCCGCCCGTCTCGGCCACGATTCCGAGCACGAACTCTTTCTTCAAGCTGATGATATCACTGGGCGTGATCGTGTGTGCCAGCAGAATGGCCGGCTCCAGAAGGCAGAGATCGCGCAACTCCGGGACACCCAACAGCCGATGGATGACCCGCCGTTTGACCGCCTGGATTTCATTGGCCATCTCGCGCAAATACGGGTCGGCGGTGCGCTGGATCGCCTGCTGGGCCTCGCCAACGACGGCCGCAAAGGCGGTCTCCGCCGAGAGGCGTTGCGTCGCGATCATCTCTTTGACACGGGCGCGGATCGTCGGATCGTCAACAAGGAGAACCTGTGCATCGAAGATCTTGCCGAGAGCAGATCCGACGGAACTGGGGGACTCGTCCTTGAGCGCCAGCAGTTCGGCTCGCACTGCGGACAGCGCTTCATCGAGCCGCCGAGACTCATCGTCGACAGAGACATCAGGGTCGAGATGCCGTCGCGAGAGCTCCTCGGTGGCCAGGCGGTAGACGAAGGCCGGCCCCAGCGCAATCCCCGGCGCGGCGGCGATCCCCCGCCAGCGTCGCTCGGAATCGGCATATCGCACCGTCATCGGCTACCGCTCACCGAAACGAATCTCAAACACACGGGTAATCGCGTCAACGGCCTTGGCTTCATCCGGGCCCTCGGCGCGAATGGTGATCACAGACCCCATCTCAGCCGCCAGCGTCATGACCCCCAGCATGCTCTTGCCGTTCACGGTGCGGCCATCTTTGACCAGTGAGACCTCGGATTTGAACCTGGTTGCGGTCTGCACGATCATCGCCGCCGGGCGGGCATGCACCCCGAGCGGATTGGTCACGGTCACCTGTTTCTCTTTCACGGTGGGGTGCGGTGGACAGTGACCGGTTCCGGCCGGGATCTCTCACGGTCCTTGGGGCTGGGAGCTGGACCGGCATCGGTCTGTACTATGATTGACGCGAGACGAGATTCCCTGCCGATTTCTTGACCAGCCCCTTCAGCTCCAACAAAGTCAGGACGCGGGCACACTCTCCCACGGACAGGCGCAAAGAAACCGCCAGGCGGTCGATGTGGCAAGCAGATCCTCCCAGTCCGTCATAGACCTGCCGTTCGATCTCCGTCAGTGGGGGCAATGGCCTGGGCAATGGGGCGGCACTGGTTTCGGATCTCATGATGCGAAAACCGCTGAGGATGTCATCAGCCGAAGTGACAAGCCGGGCTCCCTGCTTCAGCAGTTCCAGTGTGCCTCCGAACTGCTCCTGCCCGATCTCGCTGGGGATGGCATAGACCTCCTTGCCCTGGTCCAGAGCATGCTGCGCGGTCAGCAGCGCCCCCGAGCGTCGTCCCGCCTGCACGATCAAAACACCCTGCGAGAGACCCGCAATCAGGCGATTGCGGATCGGGAAATTGTGCGCGTCGGGCGGGGTCCCGAAGGGGAACTCGGTGAGTACAGCACCGCGCTGGATGACCGGCTCAACCAACTTCTTGTTCTCCGGCGGGTAGACGGTGTCGGGCCCGGCACCCCAGATGGCTATTGTCGAACCGTTGGCCTCCAGCGCCGCGGTATGGGCCACGGTGTCGATGCCGCGCGCGAAGCCGGAGACGATCGTGATTCCCGCCGCCGCGAGTTGGCCGACGATCATCCGGGTGGCGCGCACGCCGTACTCGGTGGCCTGGCGGGCACCGACCACAGCAACGGCAGGAGCGTCGGGAACAGCCCCCAAGAGAAAGAAATACGGCGGTGCATAGCGCAGCCGGGTCAGTGATTCGGGATAGCGAGAGTCCCCAAAGACAATCAGCGACCACGGCGATTTGGCCAGTTGATCGACCTGTATCTTGGCCCAGACCAACGCGTCCGAACGGGATGATTCGGTTTGCACCGGGCGGCGGAAGATGCCGGTCTCACGCCAGTCGCTGTCATTGTGCTGCCAGGCGAGCTTGGGGGACTTGTACGCTGCGATGAGCTTGAGGAAGGTCGCTCTGCCCACGCCCGGCAGGTGCGACAGAGCCAACCAGTATTCCGCATCCACAGGAATACGGTCCCCGGAGACAGACGGTGCCACTATCTCGGCAGGTCCTGTCGGCTGGGTCGGCTCCATTATCCGGGCACCGTCGCACGCACAGACCGAGGAGACGTGAGCATTCCATCGAACGCGGCCAGAACCGCCGGGATGCCATCCCCCGTCTTGGCCGAAATCATGAAGTCCGCATAGGGGAAATCATGACCGTCGCGCCGGGTCGGTTCCATCAGGTCGATCTTGTTGATGACGACGCGACGGGGTTTGTCCACCAGATGCGGATCATAGGCCGCCAACTCCGCGAGCAAATGCCCCAGATCGTCACCGGGCGATTCACCGGTGCCGTCGAGAATGAACAGGAGCACGCGGGTGCGCTGAATGTGACGCAGGAATCGGAAACCAAGCCCTTTCCCCTCATGCGCCCCATCGATCAGGCCCGGAAGGTCGGCGACGGTGTAGGTACGATAGCCAGGGCGCTCCACGACGCCCAGTTGGGGCTGCAGGGTCGTGAACGGATAGGCGGCGATCTTGGGCTCGGCGGCGGAAACGGCTTTCAAGAAGGTGGACTTGCCTGCATTGGGGTACCCGACCAAGCCGACGTCGGCGATCAGGTGCAGCTCGATGCGGATCAGCCGCGACTCGCCGGGGAGCCCCGGCTGCGCCTTGCGCGGGACTTGTCGCGTGGCGGTCTTGTAGTACGCGTTCCCATGGCCGCCGAGGCCCCCTTTGGCCACGATGACGTTCTCGCCCGCCGTAATCAGATCGCCCAGCAGACGCCCATCGTCGACATCGAAGATCATGGTCCCGGGGGGAACGCGGATGACGGCATCTTCGCCGTTGGCGCCGGATTTGAGGGCACCGGAGCCGTGTTTACCGCGACCCGCCTTGATGTGCTTGCGGTAGCGCAGGTCGAGTAGGGTCGCCAGGTTCGGATCGACCTCGGCGCGGACATCGCCTCCCTTGCCGCCATTGCCGCCATCGGGGCCGCCCTTGGGGACATATTTCTCCCGACGGAAGCTGACGCACCCCGCCCCGCCATGCCCGGCACTCACCTTCAGTTGGACTTCATCGACGAATTGCATGGGGGATCATGATGTCAGGAGCACAGGGCTCCTGTCCTACGACATGCCGGTGCATCCCGAGGACGCACGCCGCACTTTGGCGTTCACGGCCCCATCAACGCGACCATGTTCTCCTTCAGATGTTCGAGGGCGATGTTGCGATAGAGGCGTCCGCGGTGCGCCAGCGAGATGCGGCGGGTCTCTTCCGATACGACAACGACAATCGCGTCGGAGTCCTCGGTGATCCCGACGGCGGCCTTGTGACGCATCCCGAAGAGATCGGCGTATTCATCGTTGATGGTTAACGGCAACGTGCAAGCAGCGGCGGCGATGGTCTCGCCGCTGACGATGACGGCGCCATCGTGGAGAGGCGAGTGTGGCGTGAAGATCGTGACCAGCATCTCGGCGGAGAGGCGGGCATCGAGGGTCTTGCCGGTCTCGGCGACATTGCGCAGACCTACTTCCCGCTCCAAAACGATGAGGGCCCCCCAGCCAAGTTCGGTGAGCCGTTCGGCGCCGCGGACGATCTCATCGACGGCGGGATTCGGCCCCAGTTTGAAGAAGACGCGGAACATCTGCGAATGGCCGATCTGCGCCAGGGCGCCGCGAAGTTCCGGCTGGAAGACAACGACCAGAACGATGAAGCCGACGGTGGCCAGATTGGTGAACAGCCACTTGAGCCCCTCCAGTTGGAACCAGAAGGCGAGGAACGACACGGCGCCGACCAGCATCAGCCCGACAAAGATCTGCGCCGAGCGCGTGCCTTTCATCAGAAGGAGAAGCCGGTAGATGATGTAGGCGACGACGAGGATATCGATCAGGTCGACGATCCCGAAGCGCAGAAACCCGACGCGGAACAGATCCAAGACATTCCTCCGGCGTGGTCACGCCCTGTGTCCTACTCATGATACGGAGGATCAGGGAAGTGGTCAATTGCAACTGCCGGCCTCGTGTGTGCCACTGACCTCGGTCAGTGGCGGCTCCCGAGCGCGAGGCCTCGGAAGACTGTCAGGTGACCTGCCGACATCGTCCGCGCAGGAGCAAGACAACCACTGACCAAGGTCAGTGGCACGCAGATGAATCGAGCGGGCGGAGAATGCTCAGGGCTAAGCGGGGATCTTGGGCGTCAGGGCGGCGGCCACCGACAGGGCCCGTCGGGTCGATGCGACATCGTGGACGCGGATGATCTTGGCGCCGGCTTCGACCGCGCGGATGGCTGCCACCAGTGACCCTTCGAGGCGTTCCTCCGGGGGGGCGCCGGTAATCCGACCGATGAACGACTTGCGTGAGGCGCCGACCAGAACGGGATACCCGAGGGCGACAAGCCGTGGGATTGCGCGCAGCAATTGGAGATTGTGCTCAAGCGTCTTACCGAAGCCGATGCCGGGATCGATGATGATTCTGTCGCGTGGAATCCCGCTTGATTCCGCCATGCGGGCACGATCGGAGAGGAATCCGGACACCTCGGCAACGACATCGTGATAGGTCGGATCGACTTGCATGGTGCGCGGGGTGCCTTGCATGTGCATCAGGACCACGGCACAGTCCAATCGGGCAACCAACGGCAGCATCTCCGGGTCATCACGCAGCGCCGAGATGTCATTGACCCAATTGGCGCCCGCGGCCAATGCCGCGGCGGCGACGGCGGCGCGGGTCGTGTCGACCGATATCGGACCGGGCCAGAGGGCGCGGATCTGCTCGATCACGGGGACGACGCGACGGATTTGTTCATCTGCGAAGACAGGTTCCGAGCCGGGGCGTGTGGACTCGCCCCCGATGTCAAGGATATCGGCCCCTTCATCGATGAGCCGGCGCGCCTGCGCGACGGCGGCCACCGGATCGGCAAACCGCCCGCCGTCGAAGAATGAGTCGGGGGTGACATTGACAACCCCCATCACCCAGGGGGGCTGCGATGGGGGCCAGATGTTTCTCGGCCGGAGATCGTCCGGTGTTGACATGCGTCTCTCTATGCCGGTGACGCCCCTGGCGCCATGTCCCCCAGAGGTTCAACCTCCCGGGCCGGAGTTGGCTTGGCCGCGAGAATCGGCGCCGCTTCTGCCGGTAGGGGCGGCGGTTCGGGACGGGCGTTAAGTTCTTCGCCGCGCATGAGCGCATCGATCTCCTCACCATCGAGAATCTCACGCTCCAGAAGCGCCTTGGCAATCGTGTGGAGGTGGTGGATGTTCTCCGACAACAACGCCACCGCGCTGGCCTCGGCCTCGGTCACGATGCGTTTGACCTCATCGTCGATGGCCTGCGCCGTTCGCTCGGAGTAGTCGCGGTGACGGGCGATCTCCCGTCCGAGGAAGATCTCCTCCTGCTTCTTGCCGAAGGTCACCGGACCCAGCACATCCGACATTCCCCATTCGCAGACCATCTTGTGCGCGAGTGCGGTGGCTCGTTCGAGGTCGTTGCCGGCTCCGGTCGTGTACTGATTGAACACCAGCTTCTCGGCCACGCGCCCACCCAACGTGTAGACCAGGCGCGCTTCGAGGTACTCGCGGGAGTGGGTGTGCCGCTCATCGATCGGCAGAAACTGGGTTACGCCGAGCGCCAGCCCGCGCGGGATGATGGTGACCTTGTAGACCGGGTCGGCCTTCGGCGTCAGCTTGCCGACCAGGGCGTGCCCGGCCTCGTGGTATGCCGTGGTCTTCTTCTCGTCCGGCGTGATCATCAGGGACCGGCGTTCGGTCCCCATCATCACCTTGTCCTTGGCGTTCTCGAAGTCCTCCATGGCGACATTGTCGCGGTTGCGCCGCGCCGCCAGGAGGGCCGCTTCATTGACGAGGTTGGCGATGTCGGCCCCAGACAGACCCGGAGTGCCGCGCGCCAAGACCTTCAAGTCAACATCGGACGCCAGCGTGATGCGGCGCGTGTGGACTTTGAGGATACCCTCTCGTCCCCGCACGTCCGGGGCATCCACCACGACTTGGCGGTCAAATCGTCCGGGCCGGAGCAGCGCCGGATCGAGCACATCGGGGCGGTTGGTTGCGGCCAGCAGAATCACACCCTCGTTGGACTCGAACCCATCCATCTCGACCAGGAGCTGGTTCAGCGTCTGCTCCCGTTCGTCGTGACCGCCACCGAGCCCGGCGCCGCGCTGACGCCCGACGGCGTCGATTTCATCAATGAAGATGATGCAGGGGGCCGACCGCTTGCCCTGCTCGAAGAGGTCACGGACGCGTGAAGCACCAACGCCGACGAACATCTCGACGAAATCCGATCCAGACATCGAGAAGAAGGGGACCCCGGCCTCACCGGCCACAGCCTTGGCCAACAGCGTCTTTCCTGTTCCAGGCGGACCGAGAAGGAGGACTCCCTTGGGGATCTTGCCGCCCAGACGCTGGAAGCGTCCCGGATCACGGAGAAACTCAATGACTTCCTGCAATTCGGTTTTGGCTTCATCGGCGCCGGCGACGTCCTGGAATGTGACCTTGGGACGATCCTCGGTCAGAAGGCGCGCCCGGCTCTTGCCGAAGGAAAAGATCCCCTTCGGCCCGGACTGCATCTGCCGGAACATGAACAGCCAAAAGAAGACGAGAATCAGAAGCCACGGCGCAAAACCGAGAAGCAGACTGGTCCAATTGACCCCTTCTTCCTCGGCATTGATCGCCACCTTCTTGGCTTCCAAGCGCGCCATCAACGGCTCCGCATCGCTGGTCGGCAGCAGAAGCTGGAATTCCTTGACCCGGCGCGAGCGGCCGTTGACGTCCTTGAGAACGTCGACCTTGAACTTCCCCTTCAGACGGCGTTCCACCACGGTGACCGAGGCGACGTTGTCGGCATCGAGCTGTTCGACGAACTCCGTATAGGTGACCTCGACCCGCGACTGCCGTCCGAAGCTGTAGTAGTTGACCAGGATTGCTGAAAGGGTGATCAACGCCACCCAGAAGATGAGGGTCCGCGAGGATCGCTTCCAAGACATCGGCGACCGCGAGCCGGGGTCATTCGGGAGGCGCGGAGGACGGTTTTTCGACGTCCGGTCCGGGCGTGGCGGCTGGGAATCAGGCACTCGGTGTATTCTCCTCCATGTGAGCAGGATCGAGTCTGGCAATGTGGGGCAGGTGGCGATACCGTTCCGCCAGGTCCAATCCGTATCCCACGACGAATCCCGCTCCGATCTTGAACCCCACATACTCAATCGGCAGGTCCGGCTCCGGAGATGCGCGTTTGTCCAGCAATGTCACAACCGCCAAGCGACGCGGCTGCCGCGCACTCAAGAGGCGACGAATATACGCCAGCGTGGCTCCCGAGTCGACAATATCCTCGACGATGAGAGCCGACCGTCCGGTAATGTTTACACTCAAATCCTTCAAGAGTCGAACCGCTCCGGAGGGTGTGGTGCCGGTGCCATAGGCGGCAATCGCCATGAAGTCCACGTGATGCGGGATACGCAACGCCCGACACAGGTCGGCCACGAAGATGAAACTCCCCTTCAGCATGCCCACGAGGACCGGCGTGTCATCGGCAAAGTCGATCTCAATCTGGCGCGCCAGTTCCTCCACGCGTCGAGCGATTTGCTCGGCAGTAAACAGCACGTCCATCCGGTGGTGCGGCTTCGTGCCCGTCGGTGCGGTGGCCGGCTCGGTCATTGGGTCGGGCCTCCGGTAACCCGTACACGCAGGATCCGTCGGGTGTGCGCCGTCACGCGGACGCGGGCGGCGACGGGATAGCCGATCGGCCACAGGATTCCCGCCGCATCGGTCAGAACCGGCACCTCGCCGCGACGGAAGGCCGGCACACCATTCTCCGCCAAGAGATCCATCAGCTTCTTGGTTCCTCTCAAACCGATGGGTGTGTAACGATCCCCCGGCTCGGCGCAACGGAGGTACAACGGACCATCAAGACGCTTTATATCAAAGTGCGCGAGGCAGCAGTCATCGGGTGTCCCCATGTCCCGCCCCAAGGTCACATCGGTGGTGATGCTCCATGAGCCGACCCCTGACACATGCCCACCAGCCCTCGAAACCGAGATCGGGACTCGCTTCACACCGGCAACCGCACCCTGTCGCCAGACAGCGATCTCGTCTTGTGACCGCTCGATGACCAGTTTCCCCTGCTCGACGCGCACAGATCCGCCGGCGGCACGTCGCCGCCGCAGTTCCGCAAACCGATCCACCGTCGTCGCCCGTGGGACCAGACTCAAGCCGACTTTCGAGACCAGGTCCCTCAATACAAAAGGGTCGAGAACCGGATCGTAGCGGTTCATGCGCCGGACCGCCAGCGTCACGCGGCCGTCTTGCTCACATCGGACGGCGCGCGCGACCAGACGATGCGCGATGTGTTCCAAGTACACACGCTGGCGCCACAGTTGCTCGCCGAGCCGTGCCAACCCGCGGGCGATCGCCGGATTGGCACGTTCCCAATCGGGAAGGAAATGATGGCGAATGCGGTTGCGTCGGTAAGCATCGCCATGATTCGATGAATCCTGCCGGTATGGAATCCTGACCTGGCGCAGGAAGGCAAGGATCTCCGACCGCGTGGCCTCGAAGAGCGGCCGAATGATCATCCCGCGCACGGGGGGGATTCCCGAGAGGGCGAAGGTACCACCGGCCCTGAGGATGGCCGCCGCAACGGTCTCGGCCCGGTCGTCCATCTGATGACCAACGGCAATCCACCCATATTGGTGGCGGAGCGCCGTTCTCTCCAGGAAACGGTATCGGGCCTCTCTGGCCCAGGCTTGCAGATTCGATTTTAGCCGGGAGCGTGACCGCCGAGGATGGCAACAATGGAGCTTCACATCCCAGGTACTTGCCAAACGGCGCACGAAGTCCTCTTCCCCATCGGACTCGTCGCCCCGCAACCGATAATTGACGTGCGCGGCACCGATCGTCCAATCATAACGGGGCGCTTCCCGCAGTAGAGTCGCCAGCAGGGCCACCGAATCCGGCCCTCCAGACAGCGCCACCAGAATCCGGGCACGGCGCGAAGGACGTCCATAGTCCTCCCAATATTCTTGCACGCGCCGGGCGAGTGTCTCGATCCGGCTTCCCCCCGCCGCGCGCAGGGCCGCCAACGGCGGGATCGGTTCGGGAGTATGGCGGGCAACCGGAGTCATTGCGCTGCGAAGCCATCCCGAAGAGCGCCTGGCAGAATGAGGAGCTCAAGGTGCATTGGGGCATCGTCATATGTCATGCGCTTGTGACGACCCCTCACCCCTTCGGCCTCGCTCAGGGCAGGCCTCCCCTCTCCCCAAAGGGGAGAGGGGAAGAGTCTGATCCCCCTCTCCCTTTCAGGGAGAGGGCTGGGGTGAGGGTAATTTCCTTTTCCAGCCATTATGTTAGACGACCTCAGCGAACACAGGCCACGACCAATGTCACATCGTCGACCGGCTCAGAGGGATCGGCGAAGGCATCGAGGGACGCGCGAATTGCATCAACGATCGCCTGCGCGGGCTCCTGCGCGTGGTCGTGAACGAGCTTGATCAGGCGCGGCAACTCGAACATCGTTTTGTCCTTACCCACCATTTCGGTGACGCCATCGGTGTAAAGCACGATGACATCCCCAGACAGCAGCCCCAAGGCGCGCTCCTCGAAGACCGAATCCTCAAACAGCCCGAGCGCGGTCCCTCCCTCCTTGAGCAGGATCACCGAGCCGTCGGCGCGACGCAGGACACCGGGATTGTGCCCGGCATTGGAGAAGGTGAAGATGCGGTTGCGGGTGTCCAAGACGCCATAGAGAGCGGTCACGAAGCGGGACTGGTCATTGCGCTCACACAGCAGGCGATTGACCTTCTGCATGATGCTGCGCAGGGCATAGTTATTGCGGATCTCCGCGATCAGGGAGGCCCGAAACGTCGCCATGATGAGGGCGGCCGGCACTCCCTTGCCGGCGACATCCGCGATGGCAATCCCGATCTGGCCGGGGATGATCTCGATGAAGTCGTAGTAATCGCCGCCGACTTCGACCGAGGAGATGTTGACCCCGGCGATGTCAAAGCCCTCGATCTGGGGATTGGCGGACGGGAGGAACGTCCGCTGGATGTGACGCGCGACTTCAAGTTCGCCCTTGATGCGGCGTTGTTCCAGAAGCGCGGCATGCACGCGGGCGCGCTCAATCGCCACACCGGCGTGCTGCGCAAACGCCGTGACAAAGTCCAGGTCGGCATCGAAGAACCCGTCCACGATGTCGCGCTCGATGTTGAACACGCCGACCAGACGATCGTCCACGTGGATCGGTACGACCATCTCCGAGCGGGTTGCCGCGCGTGCCGGTTGGTAGCGCGGGTCCCGGCGAACATCGTTGACGATCAGCGGCTGACCATGCGTCGCCACCCAGCCCACCAGCCCCTCCCGCGCCTTCTCTTTCAGCGGGGAAAGATAGAAGTCATGGCCCACAGAGTAGCCGCGATCAACAATTCGTTCTACGCGGCCATCGGCGCCGACGAGGAAGATGCCCCCGGCGTTATAGGGAAACACCTTTTGAAGGGAGTCTAGAATGGCATCGAGGACGCCGTCCAGATCCAGCGATGAAAGTAGCATACGGCCGGCTTCGACCAGCGAATGATTCTCCAGCGATTGGCGCTCCGTCTCGCGATAGAGCAGCGCGTTGTCGAGCGCCACGGCCACCTGCTCCGCCATCGGCACCAAGAGCGAGTCGACGCGAGCGCCCTGGTGCGATGGACCAGTGACGACACCGACCGCACCGAGGACACGGGAGCGGTGGACCAAAGCCACCCAGCGTCCGGGTGTCACCGGACTGGTGGCCGCCGCGGCGACCGCCTGATCCACGACGGCAAGAGGCGTCACGAACGGAGACCCGTCGTCCCCACGTGCCTCCAGCCAGTTCACGAAATCGCGCCCCACGTCGGTCGGCAACTCCACTGATCCCAGTGTGTCGCGCTGCCAGAACTTGAAGATGATCGGATGGTGCGTGCGCGGACGATGCAGCAACAAGACCGCCCCCGCCGATTCCGTCAACGTGGCGACGACCTGAAGGACGATCTCGTAGAGCTCATTGAGACGCAGTGTGGCATGGAGTGCCCTGGCCGCTTCGATCAGCAGCTCGGCATCGGTCGGATGCACAATGGGCGACGCCGGGGGCGTGGGAGTCTTCTCCTCTCCCGCGGAACTGAGCTGGCCCGACGCCACGTTCGTGGTCGTTTCATTCACGCTGCTGCGGCTCTCCTTATCCATCCCAAATGGGTCATACTTGTCGCAACTCCCCTTGTTGTACCTCTACGGGCGACGGGGCCACGTTGTGCGCGGTGGCCGATGCCATCAACCGGACCGTTCGCGCCCCACAAGTCCCCGCAAGCAAGTAATATACACCGGCCCTCCCAATCTGTCGTCCAAAACTGACGTGATGTCCCGTCGCACGACCCCACTGCGCATGTGGACAACCGGTTATGAGGCCATGTCGATCGGCGGGGGAACAGGGTCTATGGGAACCCGATGCAACCGGTAGACGGAAACGAGCAGTGCGAGACCAGCCGGCAGGGTCACGTACCAGGGGACCCATTCTAGGGGACGTTCCCATTGGTCCGGGCTCTGAGCAGTGAAGACCGCAAGCGCCAGCGCGTTGTTGAGAGCGTGTACGACGATCGCCGGTCGAATCGAGCCGCTGCGTTCGGTCAGGTACCCCAGCAGGCACCCAAACACCCACAGGCCGACGAAGTTCCACGGGTTCAGGTGCAGGAGTGCGAACAGGAATCCGGACCAGATGATGGCGTGCCGGGAACCGAAGGAGTGCCGTAAGCCGCTTTGGATGATGCCCCGGAATGTGATCTCCTCGCAGACGGCGGGAATCGCCGCCGCCACCAAGAGAAAGAGCGCCAACTCACCGGGTGAATCGGCGGCCAAGTAGCGCCGGTAGAATTCCAGCTGCGTCGGCGGGATCGGGTAGAAGCGGTCAATGAGGACCGGCAGGTTGCTCTCAGTAATGGCGAAGGCCAGTACGGCCACCACCGCCCACAGCCAGAAGGCGAAGCGGACTCGTGCCGGTGCGGTCCAGCGCTTCCATCCGGTATCGAACCAGCGGCTCACAATGTACGGCGCGAGGGCAAAGCCCAGTATCTCAGTCAATGCCACCGAGCCGTAGAATCCCAGCGGACCCAGCAGCAGAACACCCAAGAGAAGAGCGGTCAGAGCACTGAGAACATAGAAGAGGATCGCATGCCCGCCGTCCCAGCTGGGCAGACGGCGCCCACCCTCGGGAGTCAAGGGCGGTGCAGGCAGATGAGACTCGCCCGACTCAGTATTGTCATCCCACATGGAAGACTGATCGACCACTGAGTTCCCCCACCGCACACTCCCCGTGCACCCCTGCGAATCTCATGGGAGATGCTGCCTCAGGCAAGGAGTACCTTCTACCCGTATGCGGGGAGAAAGGATGGACCGGTGATGAGAAAGGAGGGAACCCCGGGCTGAGGGCGGCAACCCGGGGTTGGGGGAGGATACCAGGAGCAATCGATCTCAGAGGCAGTGTCGTCTTCGCGGTGACAGTCCGCCGCGATGGACACACAGCGGCAAATGCGCAGCCAGCGGACAGGAAAACTCGCGCACGCGATTGAACTCCGTGAACCGTCAGGAGTTGTCGGGGTGCGCGGAGATGATTCCGTTGTGCATAATCCGAACAGCGTCGTCGCCAAGACGGCGAATATGCAGGATCAGGACCACATGTCGTGGGCTGATCCCAAGACCGGACTGGTCAAAGGAGTTTTCGGTCGACGGCAGCGGCGGTCAACTCATCGCGGAACTTGGGGTGGGCGATGCCGATGAGGGCCTCGGCGCGCTGATGCAGATTCTTGCCAAAGAGATAGGCGCTGCCGTACTCTGTGATCACGTAATGGACGTCGGCCCGCGTCGTGACGACACCGGCCGCGTGTTTGAGGTGCGGAGTGATCCGCGACTCGGCGCCCTTCCTCGCGGTCGACGGCAAAGCGATAATCGGCCTGCCGCCGCGCGATCGGGCCGCGCCCCGAATGAAGTCCACCTGCCCGCCGAAACCGGAGTAGATCTGGGGACCGATCGAATCGGCGCAGACCTGCCCGGTCAGATCCACTTCAATCGCGGAGTTGATGGCGATCATATTCTCGTTCTGGCTGATGACAAACGGATCGTTGACGTGATCCACCGGATGCGCCTCGACAATCGGATTGTTGTCGAGGAATTCATAGAGGTCCCGGGTGCCGAGCGCGAAGGTGATGACGGCCTTGCCGGGATGGAGCGTCTTCTTCCGTCCGGTGACGATCCCGCGCTCCATGGCACGCATGGCCCCATCGGAGAGCATTTCGGTGTGTATCCCGAGGTCCTTGACACCGTCCATCATCGCCCACACCGCATCGGGAATGCCGCCGATTCCCATCTGGATGGTGGCGCCGTCGGTGATCAAGGCACGGATGTGCTCGCCGATTTTGTGTTCGACGTCGCTGATCGGGCGCGGCGGCAACTCCGGGAGCGCTTCGTGATGCTCCACGATAGCGTTGACGCGGCTGACATGGATGAATGAGTCCCCGAGCACCCGCGGCATCTTCTCGTTGACCTGCACGATGACGGTCTTGGCCACCTGGCAGGCGGCGTGGGTGTTCATGGTCTCCACGCCATAGCTCATAAAACCGTGCTCATCCGGAGGCGAGACCATCACCATGGCGACGTCCAACGGGATCAAACCCTCCAGGAACAGCCGCGGTATCTGGTGCAGGAAGATCGGCACGTAGTCGGCACGGCCGTCGTTGACCGCCTCGCGGTCGGCGGGGCCGACAAAGAGCGAATTGTGACGGAAGTGCCCCTCCATCTCCGGACGGCTCAGAGGATCTTTGCCCAACAGGAGGACGTGATACAATTGGACGTCGGTCAGTTCCTCATAGCGCGCCGCCAGCGCCTGGATGAGGGCCTGTGGGGTGGCCGCGTTGCCGCCATAGTAGACACGATTGCCGCTGGCAATCAACTGCACTGCCTGCACAGCCGAACACAGCTTGCCACGATAGTCCTCATGCCAGTGCATGGTGTTCACTCCTGTCGATTCCCGCGATCGAGAAGAAGCAGCCGACCCCAGCGTTCGGGGGGCAGGTGCATGCCCTCGGAGACAGACGCCACCGGAGCTTGTGAATGAGAGAACAATCGTCCGAATCGGAGGTTCGTTCCGTTGGCATTGCCAGAGCCATTGACTGGATGTTCCCCAATCTGACGGGGCCAAGCGTGTGGCCCCACGACCCCGGGCGCGGGGGATCACGCCGGGGACTCGTCCCCCAGCAAAGAGGCCACCACCGGATGGGTCGGCCGCCCGGCCTTCATGAAGATCCCTTCGGCGAAACGCGGCTGTTCGGCCAGAACAGCGTCCAGCCCCCCCTCGGCGAATCGGCGGACGTAATGGAACAGGGCATTGGCCAGCGCAAACGACGAAGTCCGCGCCACGGCCGCCGGCAGATTTGGAATGCAACAGTGGATGACGCCATCGGCAATGTAGGTCGGGTCAGACAGGGTGGTCGGCCGACCGGTGGCGCAGATACCGCCCTGATCGATCGAGCAGTCGATGATGACCGAGCGCCGTTTCATGCGCCGCACGATCTCCTGTGTGATCAGGATCGGGGGCTTGCCGGCGTGCACCCAGACCGCGCCCACCGTCACGTCCGCCAGGGGCAGGACCCGTTCCAAGTTGAGCCGGTACGGCAGGTAGGTCACCACGCGCCCCTTAAACTCGCGCATCGCCATCCGGAGCTTCTCCGGATCATTGTCGAACAGCGTGACCTGCGCCCCCATCCCGAGCGCGGCGCGCACCGACGACATTCCGACCATGCCGCCGCCGATGACGACGACATGCGCCGGGGGAATACCGGGCAGACCCGACAGGAGGATCCCACGGCCGCCGGTGTGACTCTCCAAGATACGCGCGGCCATCGTGATGGCGATCTGCCCGGCGATCTCGCTCATCGCTTCGACAATTGGACGCCGGCCTTGATCGTTCTCGATGAATTCATAGGCGATGGCGGTCACTTGTTTGGCGGCGAAGCCACGCAGCATCAACGGCGAGAGCGTCGCCAGATGGCCGAACGACATCACGGTCTGCCCCGGCATGACGACGCCCGTGTCCTCGGGGATGTTGGGGGCGACCCCGAGGACGAGTTCGGCGCGCCCGACGACCTCGGCCCGCGAGTAGACGATGTTGGCCCCGGCGGCCATGTAGTCTTCGTCCACAAAGCCGGCCGCCTGTCCCGCTTCATGTTCGACATGAATGGTATGGCCGCGCTGGGTCAGCAGGTGTGCCCCCGCTGGGACCAACGGCACGCGCCGCTCGTCCTGGCGGACTTGTTTGACGACGCCGATATGCATGGGTCAGGATCCCCCGGTGTAAGGTTCGTAGCGGCCGGCAACGATGCGGTGGCTGACCGCGAATCTGTTCCGGCTCAGCGTACAGCCAGCGCCGTGTCCGGCTGAAGGCTGGCGGCAGCAGCGGCACCAGCCGCCAGCGCCTTCAGGTTGACGTCCACCAATGCCTTCCTCGGCAGTTGTCGCAGCAAATCCGCATAGGTCTTCTCGGACACGATCTGCGTCAGCGCGATGACCGCACCGGCGGCCACCGAGTTGGCGACTTTGGCATTCCCCAATTCGTTGGCGATCTCGGAAAAGGGAATGGGAACCGCGCGGACATGGGTCGGCAATGAGACGGTCTTTACGAACGAGCTATCGTAGACAACAAGCCCGCCCGGTACGACGTTGCCGGCGAATTTCTCCAGCGAAGGCTGGTTCATGGCCACCAGAAGCCCGGGATTGGACACGAACGGGGACCCAATCCGTTGCCGCGAGATAACGACATGGCAGTTGGCCGTGCCCCCGCGCATCTCGGGCCCGTACGACGGCAACCACGACACGGATTTCCCCTCGCGCATGCCGGCTTTGGCCAAGAACTGCCCGAGGAACAGTACGCCCTGTCCCCCGAACCCGGCCAGCACCAACTGGTGGGTGGGGAAATCGACGGGCAACCGTTGCTCGGTCTCCCATTCCTCGCCGAGGCCGAGGGCCTCGATCACGGCGTCCGGGTCCATGATGACGGGTGGAAAAGCGGGGCGCGCGACCGCGTCCTTGCGGTCCTTGTAGACGTTGGGCGGAAAGACCTGCAGCATGTTCTCGGTGATCCACTTCCGCGACTCGAGCGGATCCAGCTTCCACCCGGTCGGACAGGGGCTCAGTACTTCGATCAGCGAGAACCCTTTGTTCTCGATCTGCAACTGCAACCCTTTGCGGATCGCCTTGCGCGTCTTCATGATCGTCTTGCTGTCCTCGAGGGAGCAACGCTCGATGTAGACCGGCGCCTCCAGCGTGGACAGCAGTTCACAGACCCGTAGCGGGTATCCCTCATTGGCGACCGAGCGCCCATACGGGGTCGTCGTCGTCTTCATGTCGATGAGCGTGGTCGGCGCCATCTGTCCCCCGGTCATCCCGTAGATGGCATTGTTGATGAAGATGACGGTGATCGACTCGCCGCGGTTGGCGGCCTGGAGGATTTCATTGGCGCCGATGGCCGCCAGATCTCCATCGCCCTGATAGGAGATGACGATCGAGTGCGGCAGCGCCCGCTTGATCCCGGTGGCAACCGCGGGGGCGCGACCATGGGCGGACTGAACATTCCCCACGCGGAAATAGTAGTAACCGAAGACCGAACAGCCGACGGGGCTGACGAAGACGGTGCGGTCGGCAATGCCGAGATCGTCGATCGCTTCGGCAATCAACTTGTGCAGATTGCCGTGGCCGCATCCCGGACAGTAGTGCGTGGCCTCCTTGTCGGGTGAGGCGGAGCGTGTGAAATACTCGTAGAACGAATCGGGTTTCTTGAAGATGTCGCTCACGATGCGCTCTCCTTCAGACGGCGGATCGCATTGAGGAGTTCCTCGGCGCTGGGGATATTGCCCCCGGTGCGGGAATACAGTTGCACAGGGACGCGGCATTCGGTGGCGAGCTTCACGTCTTCAATCAGCATCCCCATCGAGCATTCGGCGACCAGAATGGACCGGAGCGTACGCGACAGTTCCAGAAGACGCGGCGCCGGGAACGGCCAGAGACTGATCGGCCGCAGCATCCCGACCTTGATACCTTCATCGCGGGCGGCATCGACCGCGCTCATGAGCACGCGGGAGACGATGCCGTACGCCACCGTGATGTATTCGCAATCCTCGCAACGGTACTCCTCGAAGCGCACCTCATCGGCTTCCACCGCCGCATACTTCTTGTAGAGGTAGTTGATGTGGGCCTCGAGCTCATCATGGCTCAATTTGATGGAGGTGATCAGACTGTCGCGGGTTCCCTCTTGTGCGGTCACCGCCCAGGGCTTGGCGGGGAGCGCGGCCACGGCCGACGGGATGACCACCGGCTCCATCATCTGTCCAATGAACCCGTCCGCCAGAAGCGCCACCGGGTTGCGGTACTTGTCGGCCAGATCGAACGCCAACATGGTCAGATCACACATCTCTTGGGCGCAATTCGGCGCCAGGCAGATTATGCGGTAGTTCCCGTGTCCCCCCCCTTTGACCATCTGATTGTAGTCGCCTTGCTCGGGGCCGATGTTCCCCAGCCCCGGTCCGCCGCGCATGATGTCCACGACCACACAGGGGAGCTCCGCCCCGGCACAATACGAGATTCCCTCCTGTTTCAGGGAGATTCCCGGCGAGGAGGACGCGGTCATTGTGCGTTGACCTGTCGACGCCGCCCCATAGACCATGTTGATGGCGGCGATTTCGGACTCGGCTTGAATGAACGTCCCGCCGACCTTCGGGAAGAAGTACGACGCGGTCTCGGCGATCTCCGAAGCGGGCGTGATGGGGTAACCGAAATAGGAACGGCACCCCGCCAGCAAGGCGCCCAGAACGATCGCCTCATTCCCCTTCATCAATTCCATGCGCACGCCAGCCACAGCACCTCTCTTTTCCGGTTGCGTCGCAATGTGTCTGCACGCCGAAGGACGGCATCACCGGCGGGCCAAGTCCGCCCTACGTCAGGACCTTCTTTTCCTTCTTATCGGTCGGCTTGCGCCAGACGACGATCGCGCCGGGCTCGGGGCAGTTGTAGTAACAGATTCCGCATCCCGTGCAGCCGTCACCCAGATAGAACGAATAGCGATAACCGCGTTCGTTGATATCGGTTGAAAAACCCAGCACTTTGGGGGGACAGGCATCGACGCAGAAGTCGCACCCCTTGCACAGGCGGCTGGTCACCTCCACCCATGGCAGCATCGGAGGAACCGGCAGGGCCTTATGTTCACTCATGATGATCCCTTCACCGAGCGGTGACCCCAAACACACCACTCCCGGCATTTGTACCCGCCGTCCGTAGTCGTTGTTTGGACAAATGGGGTCTTGCTTGTCAACATTCCGAGCCCCCATGTCTGCGCCGCGCCGCAGCACAATAAGATCCCACCGACCTGCGCACGAAGTCAAACTGCCCGATGACGAACCTGTCAAAAAGGAATGCTGCGGTGTCGGTCGATGCCGCGAGCACAAGCGGCGTCACTTCACAATCACAATGAATTTCACCACGCGCGGAAGTCGGAACCCAACGGTGATGTGATCTCCCCCAGCCACGGCTGCAGACGGAGCATCTGCCGCCAGAGATCATGCGCGATCGCCCGGTAGGCATCATGGCCTTTGGCGGTGCCGCGCAGGCGCACAAAGTGACAGACTTCGCGCAAGTTCCAGACAAAGAGTGAGCGTTTCCGGAATGCGAGCATGAGGGCATAGACCGCTTCCGCCGGAGAGACAGCGTGGATTGCGTCATAGACCTGCTGTGAACGCCCCGCCAGTTCGCCGAATCGTCCGCGCCACCCCAACTGGTCGATCAGTGTCGGCACCGTGTACCCCAGATGGGGAGTGAGTTCCTGGGCGGTCTGCGTACCGATGCGATGACGCTGAATGTCGCGCCAGGCGCCATAGTCAATCGTGATCTCGATGAGATAAACCAAATGCTCAAAGGCGCGCGGCATCGAGTCGAATGGTCCCAAGGGGGCCACATACTCCCGGAGCAGGGCGATCATTTCACCTGTGGACCATTGGCGAATCCTACCCGCCAGAGCATTCCAGTCATCGCCCTGATGCGGGTACGCGACCGCGCAACAGAGATGTGACAGTCCGTCGGAATCATGCTGCAGAACGCGCACCTCGGGTGACCGAGGCACCGAAGTCGGTGTGTTCACAGTCGCGTCGGACTTCAAGACGCCCGCGACCGCCCCGGCACCGAGTCCCCGCGCCAGATCGGGATCGGCATACTTGAGCAGCGTCGGAACCTGCCCAGTTGCCACGGTCTTGATCTCTTCCCCGATCATGCGAAGTTCCGCCAACTCTGAACCTGTCAACTTCCGGATGGCATGGGCCAACTCACGGGCATTGACCGTCCAGCCGAGGTTGGTCAGAGTCGCGGTCGGCAACAGATAGCGGATGGCATCACACGCCTGCGCGCGCAACCGCGATTCCCAGAAGGCCTCCGATTTGTCGGCGGGGCGTGGATTCTCGCGCCTGAACCATTCGAGCGCTTGTCGGGACCAATCGATGTAAGTGGTCAGAAGCTCCCTGATAAGCGCTTCGTACTCCCGCGCCAAATCCGGATGGTGCAAAAGACACTCGGGGCGGTAGACGCGTTCGGGCTCATAAACTTGGTAGCGCGTCGACTTCTCCGTGTATGAGGCGAGGCGGTTGTCTTCAATCGCCTTGGCGGCAAGGATGGACACGTTCTCGATGGCCAACGACAAGACCGCATGCTCCGCCACCGAGGCGTGGCCATAGCCGACGACCCACTTCTCATGGAATCTCGCCGATCCCGCCTCGGTCAGTTCAGCGGCGATCTGGTCGAACGGCTCCGGGGAGCGCGAGGTCTTGGCAAACGCGACCGCCACGACCTCGGGCGGGAGGTCTTTCATGAGATATATGCGGCGGGCCGTATCGGGCATGTGATTGACCGTCAATCGGTTGCGTACGGGCGAGGCGCCGCCTCGCCCAAGGGCGACCCACCGGGTCGCCCCTACACCCCCCGGTCCTGCAGGGCCAGGGAATCACACGAATACAAAATCACCAGAGACGATGCCACCATCTTTCGGCGAAGCGGTATATTCTCAGACCCGTCGGAGGACGGGAAGGCGGTACTTGAGAAGGTGCGGGTCAGCCCTTGGGCTGACCTCGGCCCCGAAGGGGCCGTCTGGGCACGGTCAGCGATTCTGTAGATCGCCGCTACGCGGCCCGCCGCGGCGGGCCAGCCCAAGGGTTCATCCTGAAGGATTCACCCTGAAGGGCTGGCGGGCACGCAAGAAACTTCACGACGAATACGAGAGTCATGGCATTCAGGATGGATTGGAGGCTTGATGAAGGACACACGTCTGATCAAACTCGCCGACACGCTGGTCAACTACTCGACCGCCGTGAAGCCCGGCGACAAAGTTCTGGTCGAATCGAAGGGCGATGACAGCTTTGATCTGACCCGGGAGATCATCACGCAGGTCGCCCAGGCCGGGGGGCTCCCCTTCTGGTTCCACAATGAGGAGGAAACCGAACGCCGCTGGGTGATGAACGCCAGCGACAGCCAGTTGGAGGCGTTCGGGAAGATGCATCTGAAGCTGATGAAGGATATGGCCTGCTACATCGCGGTGCGCGGCTCGAACAACTCCTTCACGCTCGCCGATGTTCCGGAGTCGAAGCGGCGCGCCTACCAGAAGTTCTACTACAAGCCGGTGCACTTCGAGCAACGGGTGAAGCGCACGCGTTGGGTCGTGCTGCGTTATCCCAACTTCGCCATGGCCCAGTTGGCGGAGACCTCGCGGGAGGCGTTCGAAGATTTCTACTTCTCCGTTTGCAATGTCGACTATCCCAAGATGTCCAAGGCGCAGGATCCCCTGGTCGACATGATGCAAAAGACTGATCGCGTGCACATCAAGGGACCGGGCACCGATCTGGAATTCTCGATCAAGGGAATCCCGGCGGTCAAGTGCGACGGGAAACGCAACATCCCCGACGGCGAAGTCTACACCGCCCCGGTGAAGACGTCGATCAACGGCGAGATCACATTCAACACCCCCTCGCTCTATGAATCGGCGCTCTTCGAGCGCGTCCACCTGGTGTTCAAGAACGGCAGGATCGTGCGCGCCGACTGCGCCGGCGACGGCGCCCATCTGGACAAGATCTTCGACACCGATCCCGGAGCGCGGTATGTCGGCGAGTTCTCCTTCGGCATCAACCCGAATATCACAAAGCCGATGAAGGACACGTTATTTGACGAGAAGATATTCGGCTCGATTCATCTGACGCCGGGCAATTGCTACGATGAGGCGCCCAACGGGAACAAGTCGGCGATCCACTGGGATCTGGTACTGATCCAGACCAAGGAGTACGGGGGCGGCGAGATCTCATTCAACGGACAGTTGATCCGCAAGGATGGGATCTTTGTCCATCCGGCGCTGAAGGACAAGCTCTCGGCGAAGGCGCTGCGCTGAGGGGGGCGGGCAGAGTCGTAGAATCGGTTGCATGACCTCACGAGATTCAGGGGATTCGCGATCCCAGCGGTGAACAAGGGGCTTAAGCCCCTTGTTTGCCGATTTGTGCACTCGTACACATGACCGCCAAGAGACGACGACATCCCGTTCGTGCTGTCGCGATCGTCGTGGCGGTATTGGCCGCGTTGGAGTTGGCCGGCCGGCTGGCGGGGATGCCCGCGCTGCCCCACGACACGACGTTCGTCGAGGCGCCCGAGTGGAGCTATCCCGACCAGATTGCGCGCGATCACGACCTCTTCTGGCGGTACCGTCCCGACCAAGTCATCCGCGGCGACTTCTTCGTTCCCGGCGCATACACGATCAACTCACAGGGCTTCCGCACGACGGAGTACTCCGAGATGAAACCCGCCGACGTCATGAGGGTTGTCTGCCTCGGCGACGACAACGTGTTTGGCACCGGCGTTGCCGACGGGGCCCCGTGGCCGCGCGTGCTGGAGCGGGAACTGAATGCCCGCGACCCCGAGAAACGGCGCTGGGAGGTTCTCAACCTCGGTGTGACCAACTACTCGGCGTACCAGGGAGCGATACTGGCGGAACGGGAGTTGCCGCGGCTGCATCCCGACTATGTGTTGTTCGAGTTCTCCTGGGCGGACCATCAGCCCGCCGGATATGGAATACCGGACCACCAGTTGCGCCTGTCGGCGACATGGCGACTTCAAACGGGAGATTTCCTCGATCGCTTGGCGATTGTCCGCTGGGGGTACAGACTCTGGGAGACAATCGCGCCGGAGCCGGTAGACTCGTTGCCCGACTACCCCGTCTGGAGAGTACCTTCGACCGAGTACACATCCAACATCGAGCGGATCTGCCGGGCGGCGACTCAGGCAGGCGCTCGTCCCGTCTTGGTGACGTCGCCGATTGCCTGGCCGCCACCGGGATACACCGACACAACAGGGGTCTTCCACTACCACCACCGGTACCGCCGGCTGGGGCGGTTCAGTGCGATCGCCGCAGGCGCCCAGTTCGTTGAGTTGGCCAACGCCTTCGACCAACATCCCGAGTTTTACGATGACCGACGGCGCGACTTCCGGCACTTCAACGCACGCGGGCACGCCTTCGCTGGGGAATTCCTCGCCCGCCACCTCCTCGGCCTACCGAACGACGGCGCCACTACCGACCGCTGAAGCAGTGAAGACAAAGCGTCCCGCCCTCTCAGGAGAGCGGGACGCTCCAATCGAATCAGCCGGCAGGCATTAATGCGGCGGGGCCGGTGGCCGCCCACCGTACTTGTCAAAGAGATCGGAGTGGAACTTGATGACTTCACGGAGTCGCGCCGCGACCAGTTGCGAGTGTCCGGCCGGAACACCCGCAAACCCAGTGTACTCGGTGTAGCGGTGCTTCACCCCCGCCTCATTCAGAGTCTCGTGAAACTCGCGGTTCTGTGCGAGGTAGCCGTATTCGTCCTGATCACCGACGTCGATGTAGACGTTGGTGTCCTGCGTGTTGAACAGGGCGCTGAAGAACGCCGGGTTGGCCTGACGTAACCTCGGAAAGACGCTCCTAACGTCGGCCGAGTCCCGCCAGCGCGCCCAACTCTCGGGACTGAGCACGCCGTTCGAATCGAAGAGCATGTCCACCCCTGCCCCGCTGGTGTCGGCGCCATCGAACTTGATCGTCAGCGGCCCCCGCGGGATGGCGGTGAAGAAATCATAGGGGTAAAGCGTGTCCTTCTTGCGGTAGCCGCCGATGATGATGTCATAGATGTAATGGCCCACCGAGTCGAATCGCCGCAGAGGATACGGAGAGAATGCCGCCGCCATGGCCAGGTACAGTCGGGTCCGCGGGCGTTCCGCCCCGGCGAAGATCTTGGCATACGTGTCTGGGTCCGGTGCAGTGATCCCGTTCTCGGCGAAGACCTGGGTGACCAGCCCATCGTCCTCATCCCAGACGCCGGTCTTCTGATCGAGATTGCCCAGCGACAGAGGTCCGGACATCGAGGAGACCGACGCGAACAGGTCGGGATGGTCCATGGCATAGCGCATGGCACCGTAACCGCCCATACCATGTCCTGAGATGGCGCGGGCGTTGCGACCCCCCTGCGTGTAGAAACGCCACTGCGAACCGACCGGCGTCTCCGAGAGGCGCATCAACTCCGCGATGACATCCGCATAGTCGCCCGTCGTGCCCGAGTTCCGATAGAAGGACCCTCCGAAACGATCAGATGCATCGACGGTGACGACCATCATCCGCCCGATCTCACCCTTGGCGTACATGTCGTCCAACAGGGTCTGCAGACCATACCGATCGAATTCGGATGCATCCCCGCCGTATCCGTGGAACAGATAGAGAATCGGGAACGGCTGCTGGGGGGTACTGGGATCCTCGTCCGAAGCCCACGCCACGACGATCTGGCGCGCGTCGGGATCTTTCAGGGAGTTGCGACCGAGCTGCTCCGTGAAACCGTAAGACCGACTCATGGTTCTTGTCGCGCTGTAGGAATCGGGACGCAGCGGGTTCTCGGATTGTGAGCACCCGAGCGCCAACATGCTGCCGGCGGCCAGAGTCAGGGTAGACCAGTGTACAAGTCTCATTGTTCACTCCCTCCGGATCAGAACCGGTACGAGATTGAGAACAGAGTTTCGAAACGCGACAACGAATAGTCACCCGGAAACGCCGTCACACCGTTGGCGGTGCCCTGGTCGGGAACGGTCCGCCCGGAGGCAAAGGCCAGCTCTTGAGCCGCGGCGAACTCCCAGCTTTCTCCCAGCAAGTAGGCGACCCCTGCCGTCAATCCCACGCGCCCACCGACATCCGGGAAGTTGGGCGAGAATGTCGAGTCGACGGCCGCGCCGCCGTCGTAGTACATCCCACCGCGCACCATGACCTTGGGCGTGGCGGCGTACTCGGCTCCGGCGGACAACCGGATCTGATCCTTCCAATGGAAGGGGACCGCCACACCGGTGATCGCCGTCGGATGGCCGACACTATCCGTTCCCGTACGCAACCCGGACTCGGAGAACGTTACGTCCCATGATTCAACCGCTGACCAGAACGTGATGGCGAGATCGGCTGCCAAAGTCAGGCGCTCCGAGGACTTCCAGCCGATTCCAGCCCCCACCTGGCCGGGCAGCTTCAGGTCAAAGTCGAACGGGGCGGTGTGGTGCCAATCAGTACTGCGAACCTCATCGTAGTTGCCGAGGTACTGGGTCCGCTCGAACAATGGCTCTTCTGTTTGTTGATTGGCGATATTCAACTGGGAATCCGCCATCGCGGGGTTGATCGGCCAAGCCATGTCCAGAGTGCCCGTTCCACTGACCGGTATGGTCGTCGGGAGCTGGAAGCTGAAGCCGACGCTGAGGGTCGGCGACGCCTTCCACATCACGCCGGCGTTGGCACCGACGGCAAAGCCACGTCCTTTGAGCAGCAGCTCACCGGCGAAGTCATCGTACGGATAGACATTGAAAGGCGAACCAAGGGAATTCGGCACGAACTCGACCCGTCGCAGAACCACGCTGCCGTCGGTCAACGACAGGCCGACGCCGACGGCCAATTTGTCGCCCAACGTCGTGGCGACCACAGGGTGGACATCGAGAACATCCAAGTCCGTTCGGTAGTTCTGATGCTGGAACTGGAAATCGCTGTTGTACTGCGCCGGTTGGCGATAGAGATCCCAACCGAAGTTGACGTCGTGGGGCCAATAGACCGCCGCGCCCACCGCCAATCCATCGCGCCAGTTGGGGAGAGCGACCACGGCAAACGAGGGAAGCGGCCACACGTCGTCACGGGGATGGAGCTCGAGGCCGTTGGCCTGATTGAAACCGAGGTCAACGCCGCTGCCGGTCACGTTCGGCGTGTAAGTGACTTGCGGGCTGTAGGTGCCGAGTGTCGCGTTCAATTCCCCTTTGTGCAGCCAAGCCAAGCCGGCCGGATTGTAGTATGCGGCGCTCCAGTCATTGGCCAGTCCACGAAACGCCCCACCCATGGAGCGTGCCTTGATCCCAATCCCGGCCGTCGCGAAGCCCGCGGCCCTTGCCTCGGTGGTGGTCAGACTGGCCGCCAGCGCCAGCACGAGGGTCAGCAGGAGGCCGAGGCACCGCCGACGAAATCCTGTTCCGAAGTACAATGCTCCACTCCGCGTTAAGGGTTGTCTGCGCGGCCGGCGCCCGGACAAATCCGGTCGAGTCGCCGCCGAAAAGACAAACCGCAATCTAAAAACCCTCCCGTGACACGGTCAAACGCTTTCTGCCCTCAGCGCTGTGACTTATGGCAACATCTGACACCCATCCAGGCAACCGGCCCGTTGCCCGACGATACTGATTGCGCCTGATCTGCTCGATCGATCATCCCACCTGCGCCTCGATACCCATCGCCACGTCTTCTACCGCCGGCGTGCGTCAGTATTCCCGCGCTCCGGCGTTTCTGTGCACGGAAACGATTGCTCGCGTGGTAGTGTTAGACTAACTTGACCTGTTTGGGATGATAAGACGGCGACCCCTGCATGATGATCTCTGGCTCGACAAAACACCCCTTGCGGGCGCTTACGAGTGGTTCCGAACCTAGGGAGGAGCCGACACAAACCGTTCGTGTCTATGCGGGAGATGCTTGCGGAGATCTTTGAGTAATGTCTGGTTTCATCCACATTAAGGGGGCAAGGGAGCACAACCTGCGCGACCTGACACTGCGGATCCCGCGTGATAAGCTGGTGGTTATCACGGGGTTATCGGGGTCGGGGAAGTCGTCGTTGGCATTCGACACGATCTACGCTGAGGGGCAACGCCGCTATGTGGAGTCCTTGTCCGCGTACGCCCGGCAGTTCTTGGGGCTGATGGAAAAGCCCGATGTCGACTTCATCGACGGCCTCTCCCCGGCGATCTCCATCGAACAGCGCTCTTCGGCACGCAACCCAAGGTCCACGGTCGGCACAGTCACGGAAATCTATGACTACTTGAGACTTCTATTCGCCCGGATCGGGGTCCCCCATTGCCATCGCTGCGGGCGGCCGATCCGTCGACAGACCATCTCGCAGATGGTCGATCATCTGATGGACCTCCCCCCCAAGACACGCCTGATGATCCTGTCTCCCTTGGTGGCCGGGCGGAAGGGAGAGCATAGGGAAGTCCTCGAACAGATCAAAAAGAAGGGTCTGGTCCGGGTTCGCATCGACGGTGAGGTCTTCGAGATCGAGGAAGCCCCGGCCCTGAACAAGAAAGTCAAGCACACGATCGAGGCCGTCGTCGATCGCCTGCTATCCGGCCCGACGATCAAATCGCGGCTGGCCGATTCGCTGCAGACCGCCCTGCAGTTGGCCGGTGGTACCGCCCGTGTGGCGATCCAGGGAGCCGGCGAGCCCGTGTTTTCAGAGGAGGCCGCCTGCCCCGACTGCGGGTTGTCGTTCGAGGAACCCGCACCGCGGCTGTTCTCCTTCAACTCGCCCTTCGGTGCCTGCACGACATGCGGCGGGCTGGGCCACAAGATGGAGATCGACCCCGACCTGGTCGTGCCGGATCCGACGCGCTCCATCTTCGAGGGAGCGATTGCCCCTTGGGGCGAGGACCCGGCCAACTGGTACAAATTCATGCTCCGCGGGGTCGCGGCGCACTTCGACTTCAATTTCCGGACCCGGTTTTGCGACCTGTCCAAAGAAGCCAAACGAGTCATCCTGTACGGCTCCGGGAGCAAGGAATTTCGTTACAGTTACGAGCATCGCAACGGCAAAGGCAAAGGGGAGTTCACAGGCAAATTCGAGGGCGTGATTCCCAACCTCGAACGGCGCTACCGCCAGACCGAATCCCAAGGCGTCCGGCAATGGATCGAGCAATACATGCGCATGACGCCCTGCCCGGCCTGCAAGGGGGCGCGGCTGAAGCCCGAGGCGTTGGCGGTCCTGATCGGCGGCAAGTCGATCCACGACGTGGTTCAGATGTCCACCAAACAGGCGGCCGCGTTTTTCGCCGAATTGAACCTGAACGCCCGCGAACGGCAGATCGCCAAGCAGATTCTCAAGGAAGTCAATGAACGGCTGGGGTTTCTGGTGAATGTCGGCCTCGACTACATGACCCTGGGGCGTCCCGCGCAAACGCTGTCGGGAGGCGAGGCGCAACGGATCCGTCTGGCCACGCAGATCGGCTCGCGTCTGGTCGGGGTTCTGTACATTCTGGACGAGCCATCGATCGGTCTGCATCAACGGGACAACCGTCGGCTGCTGGATACGTTGATCGGTCTGCGAGACTTGGGCAACACGGTCATTGTGGTCGAGCACGATCGGGAGACGATCGAGTCCGCCGATTTCGTCGTCGATCTCGGGCCGGGCGCCGGCAAGCACGGCGGTGAAATCGTCGCCATCGGCCCACCGGCCAAGATCAAAGCTGCCAAGAACTCCCTGACCGGGCAGTATTTGTCACAACGGAAGGTGATCCCGGTCCCGGGGCGACGGCGCCGGGGCAACGGCAGCCGGCTGCGACTGGTCGGCGCATCCGGAAACAACCTCAAGAAGATCACGGTCGACTTTCCGATGGGTGTCCTCACATGCATCACCGGGGTCTCCGGTTCGGGAAAGTCGACGCTGGTGAACGAAACACTCTACCGCATTTGTGCCGAGCACTTCTTCGATGCCCGGCATTCTTCTCTCCCCTACGAGCGACTCGAAGGGCTGGCGGAACTCGACAAAGTGATCGCGATCGACCAATCGCCGATCGGACGGACCCCACGATCCAACCCGGCGACCTATACCGGCGTCTTCACCTTCATCCGTGATTTGTTCGCGCAGTTGCCGGAGGCGCGCATTCGTGGGTACGAACCGGGACGGTTCTCGTTCAATGTCAAAGGGGGACGCTGCGAGGCGTGTGAAGGAGACGGGATCATCAAGATCGAGATGCACTTCCTCCCCGACGTGTATGTACCCTGCGAGGTGTGCAAGGGAAAGCGGTACAACCGCGAGACGCTGGAGATCCTGTACAAAGGCAAGAGCATCGCCGACGTCCTGGACTCGACCGTGGACGAGGCGCTGGAGTTCTTCGCCAACATCCCACGCATCAAGAGCAAACTATTGACACTCTCGCGGGTCGGGCTCGGGTACATTCACCTCGGGCAACAGGCGACGACGCTGTCCGGTGGGGAGGCGCAGCGCGTCAAGCTGTCCACCGAGCTCTCGAAGGTTGCCACCGGGCAGACATTGTACATCCTCGATGAGCCGACCACGGGGCTGCACTTCGAAGACATCCGGATGCTCCTGGGGGTGCTGAACGAGTTGGTCGACCGCGGCAACACCGTCCTCGTGATCGAACACAACCTGGATGTCATCAAGACCGCCGACTGGGTGATCGACCTGGGACCCGAGGGCGGCGACGATGGCGGCTGGGTGGTGGCGGCCGGGACTCCGGAGCAAGTTGCCGGCGATGATCGCTCATATACCGGGCGGTTCTTACGTCGTGAGTTGGACCGCTCGAAACGCGGCGGGTCGGTGGCTCGAACTCGACATCGATCTGTGGAAGCCGAGACAGAACCGGCAACGGCATAGCAGCATCAGCAATAGACGTTCGTGCAAGCGGACGCGTGGACGCACAAGACAGGATGGGTGAAACGATGGGACAAAACCTGGTTCAGAAGATCATCGCATCGCATCTGCTGGAAGGGAAGCTGGTGCCCGGAGAGCCGATCGCAATCCGCATCGACCAGACGCTGACGCAGGATGCCACCGGGACGATGGCCTACCTGCAGTTCGAGGCGATGGGGATCGATGAAGTCAAGACGGAGAAATCGGTCTCCTACGTGGACCACAATATGTTGCAGGCAGGTTTCGAGAACGCCGACGATCATCAGTACCTCCAGTCGGTGGCCGCGCGCTACGGGATCGATTTCTCCCGGCCGGGAAACGGCATCTGCCACCAAGTACACCTGGAGCGGTATGGCGCTCCCGGCAAGACGCTGTTGGGATCGGACTCGCACACGCCGACCAATGGCGGGCTGGGGATGTTGGCGATTGGCGCGGGCGGTCTGGATGTGGCGGTGGCGATGGCGGGAGGTCCCTTCAATCTGACGATGCCGAAAGTCGTCAGAGTCAATCTGAAGGGTAAGCTCAATCCATGGGTGGCGGCGAAAGATATCATTCTGGAAATACTGCGCCAGCTCACCGTCAAAGGCGGCGTGGGCAAGATCTTTGAGTACGCCGGCGATGGGGTCAAATCCCTGACCGTCCCCGAGCGGGCCACGATCACCAACATGGGCGCCGAACTGGGTGCCACGACCTCGATCTTCCCCGCCGATGAGAACACGCGTCGTTACCTGGCGATGCAAAGGCGCGAGCCGGACTACCGACCGCTGGCGGCCGATCCCGATGCAACTTATGACCAGGCGATCACCATCGATTTGTCGGCATTGGAGCCGATGATCGCGCAGCCACACGCGCCGGACAAGGTCGTGCCGGTGCGCGAGGTGGCCGGATTGAAGGTCGATCAAGTGTGCGTCGGCTCGTGCACCAACTCTTCATTATATGATCTGCTGGTGACAGCCGCGATCTTGAAGGGGAAGCATGTCCATCCCGACGTCAATCTGACGGTCACACCCGGCTCACGGCAGGTCTTCACGGCGGTGTCGCAACTCGGCGGGCTGACCGACATGATCGCGGCCGGGTCGCGCATTCTGGAATCGGCCTGCGGACCGTGCATCGGCATGGGACAGGCCCCCCCCTCGGGGGCCGTGTCGATCCGCAGTTTCAACCGCAACTTCGAGGGCCGTTCGGGGACCAAGGACGCCAAGGTGTATCTTGCGTCGCCGCAAGTCTGCGCTGTCTGCGCCCTGACCGGCACGATCACCGATCCAAGGACGTTCGCCAAGGAACCGCCGGTGATCACGCTTCCGGATGCCATCCCGATCGATGACGCCCTGATCCTTAAGCCGCCTGCCGATCGCAAGTCGGTCACAATTCGCCGGGGGCCGAACATCAAACCTCTGCCGCAGCAGACACAGTTGCCTCCGCGGATCACCGGCGAGGTTCTCCTCAAAGTCGGCGACAACATCACGACCGATCATATCATGCCGGCCGGGGCCAAGGTGCTGCCTCTGCGCTCCAATGTCCCGGCGATTTCCGAGTTTGTCTTTGTGCGGGTCGATCCCGACTTTCCCAAGCGTGCGAAAGAGAAGGGCGGCGGGCTGATCATCGGGGGCGACAACTACGGGCAGGGATCCTCGCGCGAACATGCCGCGCTGGCGCCGATGTATCTGGGCGTCAAGGCAGTGATTACGAAGTCGTTCGCGCGCATCCACCATGCCAATCTCGTCAACTTCGGTATACCGCCCCTGACCTTTGTCAATCCCGTGGACTATGACAAGGTCGAGGCCGGCGATCAGATCGAGATCGAGGACGTGGTCGAGCGCATCAAGTCGGGCCAGAATCTGCAGGCGCGCAATCGCACCAAGGGCACAATATTCGAACTGACCTATGACCTGACGCCGTTCAACCGGGCCGTCCTCACCGCCGGCGGGCTGTTGAATTACACCCGGGCTCACGCTTGAGAGAATACATCGGGAACCAAGAGGAGTAGAGAGAGCCGCATGGAAACCACATCCGCACCCGTGAAGGACACGCCGCTGACCGCCCAACACATCGCGCTCGGGGCGCGCATGGTTCCCTTCGCCGGGTACCGCATGCCGATCCAGTATTCCGGCATTATCCCCGAGCACCGCGCAGTCCGCACCTCCGTCGGGTTGTTTGACCTGTCACACATGGGGGAATTCGAGGTCCGCGGCCCGGGAATGCTGGAGTTCCTGGAGAAGATGACAACGAACGATGTTTCTTCGCTGGCCACTTATCAGGCACAGTACTCGGTGATGATGAGCCCGGAGGGCGGGATCGTGGATGACCTGTTGATCTACCATCTTCCCGATCGCGCGCTTCTTGTGGTCAACGCCGCCAACATTGAGAAGGACTTCGCTTGGCTGTCCTCGCACTGCCCGGCCGGAGTGCAACTGGCGAATCGTTCCGACGAGACCGCGCTGGTCGCCATCCAGGGTCCCAAGGCGGAAGCGGTGATGCGACAACTCGTCAACTACAATCTCGATGAGATCGCCTATTACCATGCCGCCGAGGGAACTGTGGCCGGGAAACGGATCGTCTTCTCACGCACCGGGTACACGGGAGAGGATGGATTCGAAATCTACCTGCCCAACGATCTGGCGGTCAGTTGCTGGGAGGCGGCGATGGCCGCCGGGACCGAGTACGGGATCGTCCCCGTCGGACTCGGGGCGCGCGACACGCTGCGTTTGGAAATGAAATACGCCCTCTATGGCAAGGACATCGACGACACGACCAATCCGATCGAAGCCGGATTGGGATGGGTGGTCAAGCCCGACAAGCCGTATGACTTCATCGGCAAGTCTCACGTGGTGGCGATAAAGCAGCAGGGCGCGAAACGTCGATTGAGCGCATTCATCATGGACGAGCGCGCCATCCCGCGTCCGGGGTGCGAAATCCGCGTGAACGGCACCCGCGTGGGGAGCGTCACATCCGGGACGCAGTCGCCGTCATTGGACAAGGGAATCGGCCTCGGGTATGTCGCCACGGAATACACGCAGCCGGGCACGAAGATCGATGTTGTCATTCGGGAGCAGGGAGCACCCGCGACGGTGACAAAGCCGCCATTTGTAAAGAACACGAGCCACAAGTGACGAGGAATCGTAGTGCCCCACCCGCAGGGTGGGATGGCCTTGCCGGGAACTGAAAACCCACCCTTCGGGTGGGGCACTCAGAGAACACGTGCACATCGCCGTCTCCCTCTCCCCCGGTTCGCGTGCCGCCGACATCGCCATGTTCGGCCCGGCGCTCGGGTGCTGTGTCGTGGTCGACATCCTGCGCGCCTCCACCGTGCTGTGCACGGCATTGTCGAATGGCGCGCAGGAGATCATTCCGGTCGCCAATGTCGAGACTGCCCGAACTTTCAAGTCGAATGCGGCGGACAGTGACACGTTGCTGTGCGGCGAACGCGGCGGGCGGAAGCTCCCCGGATTCGACCTGGGGAACTCGCCGTCGGAATACACGCGCGAGACGGTGTCCGGTCGACGCCTGGTCTTTTCCTCGACCAACGGCTCCCAAGCGATTGCCGCTGCGCCCCCGGGTGTCGAGGTTTTGATCGGCGGGTTGGTCAATCTCTCGGCGGCGGCCGAGAAGATCGCGGCAGTGAATCTACCGACGTTGATTGTCTGCTCGGGAAAGCTGGGACAGTTCGCCCTGGAGGACGCGGTCGGCGCTGGGGCACTAATTTCCCGGTTGTGGGAGCTCGATGCGGACGTTGAACTGGTCAATGATGGCGCCCTGACGGCGCAGATTCTCTGGGACCGCTTCCGTTCCGATCCGGCGATGCCGTTGTGGCAATCCGAGCATGGGAAGTACCTCATTGGGCTGGGGTTCGGGGGCGACCTTTCTGTCTGCGCGGCGGTGGACTCGGTTCCGGTTGTTCCAGTGCTACGTGACGGGCGGCTGGCTCTCGACTGACGGAATCGGTTGGCAACCGGCATGTGAGAATCGTATGTTGTCGCGACTCGGTAGACCGGCGCCCTGCTGTCTGCCGGGTCAGGGACTTCAGGAGAGGTGGCCGAGCGGCCGAAGGCAGCTGCCTGCTAAGCAGTTAACGGGGAAACTCGTTCCCGGGTTCGAATCCCGGCCTCTCCGCTTGCCCTGAGCGAGTTCCGCCTTCGGCGGAACGAGTCGAAGGGTCGATAGGTGCCCTCAGCACACAGACCTTGGTTTGTCTATCTCGTCCGATGCTCCGACGGGTCAATCTATACCGGCATAACCGACGACCTCGACGCACGCATTAGAAAGCACAACGCTGACAAAGGTGCCCAGTACACGGCCCAGCGACGACCGGTCGTCCTGTTGTACTCGGAGATCCACTCAGACCAAAACGGCGCCCGGCGGCGCGAAGCTCAATTGAAGCGCTGGACCAGAGAGAAGAAGGAGAAACTCGTTGCGGGTTTCCCTCGACTCCGCTCGGGATAAATCCCTCGACTCCGCTCGGGATAAATCCCTCGACTCCGCTCGGGATAAACGAATCCCGGCCTCTCCGCTTGCCCTGAGCGAGTTCCGCCTTCGGCGGAACGAGTCGAAGGGTTCACCCGGGACTGACCGGCACATGCCAAGCAGGGCAGCACCGGTCACGCATCCAGATCATCGACCGACTTGGGCCAATCGGATTTTAGCAGGCGAGACAGGGCACGGTCGGCGAGGAGGCGACCGCCGGTCTGGCAACGGGCGCAGTAGTTGGTTTCGTTGTCGGCGTAGCGAATGCGCTGCACCGGCGCGCCGCAGACCGGACAGGGATGGCCGAATCGCCCATGCACCGCCATGCCCTCGCGAAAGGCGGTCACGTGCTCCGGAAAGCCGTCGCCCGCTTCGGCGCGCAGACGGGCCGTCCATTCGTCCAGAGTATCACGCGCGGCCGCAAACAGTCGGTCGATCTCATCATCTGAGAGTTTGCCTGTGAGCGCCAGCGGCGACAGACGGGCACGATGCAGGATTTCATCGGAATAGGAATTGCCGATGCCGCTGACCAGACGTGGATCGGTGAGGGCGCGTTTCAGCGTGCGGTTTTCGGAACGCAGCCGTGCGGCGAACTCCACCATCGTCGTCTCTTGTACCTCCAGACCACCGCGTGCGAAGGCGCTCAGATTGTGCTCGCCGGAGATCACATGGATCGAGGCCCGACGTTTGGTTCCGGCCTCGGTGAGTAAGAGAGCGCCATTGGGAAAGTGAAAGGCGGCCTGAGTCAACTTGCCACCGACCGGTTTGCCCCCGGGCGGGCGCCAGTGCAGGCGCCCGGCAATCATCAAATGAATCACGAGGAACAGGCCGCGGTCCAACCCAAGGACGATGCGCTTGCCGACGCGCCGCAGCTCAATGACGCGTGTCCCTTGGGCCGCGGCAATCGGCGGATCGACGGTCCGCAGGACGAACGGATTGCGGATGTCGATCCGCTCAACTGGCTTCCCAAGGATGCGGGATCGCAGGGCCTCCAGGTAGATGACGATGTCGGGAAGTTCGGGCACACGGCAATCTCGCCTTACATCCCCTGCCCTTTCAAGAACGAATCGATTACGGCATTGACCTTTACGGGCTGGTCAAACCACATGCACACACGCGAGTCGGGGATAGTCTTGATCGTGAGCATCGGATTGTCCGTCCCGCAGCCATCCCAACTGGCCTGGCAATAGGTGTCGCGCATGTAATTCTGCCCGGCCTCGTACCAAAGCCCTTCCAATCCAGGTTTGAGGACCAGCGTGGGGACCGTCAGCGAATCCAGCGTCGGGCACAGTTCCTGAGAATTGAACTCGCACAGATAGCGGACCCATACATGCAGCGGCGGTCGGGCGGCTTCACGCCAAAGGCGCAGAGCGCGCACGGGATTGACGGCATAATCCTGCGGAAGGAAGTTGTTGTCGTCCCAGGTTTCGCGCGTCACCG
>JBFMGX010000011.1 GCA_040752595.1 Candidatus Zixiibacteriota bacterium | reverse complement strand
TGGCGTGACGACCTCGCTACAACACGAGTTCCATACCCAAGGGGCACACGGTCTGTCACGCCCACAAAACCACCATTCACAAAATACACCGGAAACGACATACAAGGGGCACGGCGTGCCGTGCCCGCATCCGCGATCCAAGATCGCGGGCACACATCCCACATCGCATCGGTAGGGAACGGACTGCCTCGCGCAAAGAATCCCACCCTTCGGGTGGGGCACCAAAGGCAGGATTGGTAGGGGCACGGCGTGTCGGAGATCACGAGCGGAGTCGAGGGGCCGTGCCCGTAGGGTGGTTGCTTTGCACCCACCTTCAGGGGGCTGAAAGCCCCCTGTCCGCGTGTCGTTGTTCGAGCTGCATTCAAGGGGCTGAAGCCCCTTGTCCTCCTGCATCACGCGGAATGATCGGTAGGGGCACTGGTGCCATGCGAGAAGAACTCCACCCTTCGGGTGGGGTACCAAGAGCAGGATCAGCACCCGGTGGGTGCAGAGCACCCACCCTACACAAGACGAAGGAGACGCGTCAATGGATGATGTCGCCGAGACGGCTCCAGCGCACGCGGCTGACAAAATGGGCGGCGTTGTAGAGGAAGGCCTGCCCCACCGAGACAGGATCGCTCCAAGACCACTGCGGCGACTTCGGGTCGGTGCCCCACGACCAGTGGATCACCATGGCCTTGCCCTGGATCAAATCGCGCGGCACCGGTCCCCAGAAGCGCGAATCATAGGAGTTGTCGCGGTTGTCCCCCATCATGAAGAAACTGCCCTCGGGGACTTTGAAGGGGCCGAAATTATCGCGGGCGCTACGGGCGCCGGGCTCGACCTGCTCGCCATTGGTGAACTTCCCATTGGACGGGAGCGGTACAAACTCGCCATCGACATACAAGCGCTTGTTGCGAATCTCCACGGTCTGGCCGCCGACCGCGACACAGCGCTTGATGTAGTTAACCGAGGGGTCGTTGGGAAACTTGAAGATGACGACGTCGCCCGGCTTGGGGTCGCGTATGGCGGGCAGACGGTAATCGATCAGGGGCAGGTGCGAGCCATAGAGGAATTTGTTGGCCAGAAGGAAATCGCCGACCAACAGCGTGTCCTCCATCGATCCGGAGGGGATCTTGTAGGCCTCGACGATGGAGGTCTTGATTACGATCGCCAGCAGGAAGGCGATGACCAGCGACTTGGCATACTCCCAGATCACGTGCAGCGGCCCACCGGGTCGTGTCCTCTGATCCAGCGACGGTTCTTGACCCCGACTCTTCACTGATCCTCCCCGTATCCCCTGCTGTCATTGATGGGCAGAGACTCTTCCGTCAGGCCCGTCTTTTGCCCGTCGACGGACATGTTCAGTGAATCATACGCTGCCATGAGGGTGAGAGTTCAGAACAACGTGGCGCGCCGTCACCCACGGAAGAGACGCAGGACATCGTGGTAGGTCACGGTCACGATCAGGAGTAACAGCAGAGCCAGGCCGACCTGTTGGGCGATGGCGCGCTGCCGCAAGGTCAACGGCCGCCCCCGCAACTTCTCGGCCACCAGAAAGACCAAGTGGCCACCGTCGAGAATCGGGATCGGCAGAACATTGAGAATCGCCAAGTTGACCGAGAGAAGCGCCATGAAGCCGAGCAACACGTTCAACCCCTCACGCGCCACATCGCCGGCAATCTTGGCGATGCCGACCGGACCGGAGACCATCTTGATCGAGACATGCCCGGACAGCAGCCCGCCGAGGAAGCGGAACATCTCTCTGGTAATGTCGAGGGTCTGCCCCACGGCGGCGACGGTGGCGGTCCAGGGATAGAGGCGCTCCGTGCCGTATCCCAGTCCAACACCGATGCGCCCCACGACGCTGTCGGTGCCGGCGGTGGTCTGGACGGTATCGACGGCTGAGCGCACGAGCGCCGAGTAGAGATCATCGCCGCGTTTCCAGACGATGTCGACCGTATCGCCGGGACGGGCGTGAATCATCCGCGCCATCTCCTCGAACGAGGAGACGGGATGGTGATCGACCGCCACAATGATGTCGCCGGGTGCGATGCCCGCCTGCTGGGCCGGGGAATCGGCCATGACAGGGCCCACGACGACATGGTCCGGGTCGACAACCGGGCGACCCCAGATCATGAACACGGCGGCGAAGAGGATGATGGCAGTCACGAAGTTCATCACCGGGCCCGCGAGTATCACCAGGGCCCTGGTGCCGACCGACTTGGCCATGAACTCGCGCGGGTCCCCGGTCGGCTCGCCATCCTCCGGGTTCTCACCCGCCATCTTGACATAGCCGCCCAATGGCACCCAGGAGATGCAGTACTCGGTCTCGCCGACGGTCTTGCCGATCAATTTCGGGGGAAATCCCAGCGAGAAGCGCTCGACTCTGATTCCGGCCCACTTGGCCACGAGGAAATGCCCGAGCTCGTGGACGAAGATCAGGACACCGAGAACCAGAACAGTTGAGAGAATGGTCGTAGTCAATCCGACTCCTCGCAGGCGGCCTCAGCGACGCGACATGCCGAGATGTTGCTCCGCTCGGGCACGCGCCCAGCGATCCGCGGACACTATATCGTCAAAGCCGGGGTCGAAAACAACATCATGCTCATCGAGTACTGCCTGGACCAGAGACACAATGCCGGTGAACGGAAGGCGGTGGTCGAGGAAGGCGGCGACGGCAACCTCATCGGCGGCATTGAGCACCGCCCCGGCGGTCCCACCAACAATTCCCGCCCGGCGCGCCAGGTCGAGGGCCGGGTATCGTTCCGCTTCCGGGGGCATGAACTCCAGAGGACCCGATGACGCCAAATCAAACGGGTGCAGGTCGGGCGCTGACTCGACACGCTCCGGCGCAAACAGCGCATAGGCAATGGGCAGCGTCATGTCGGGGACCCCCATCTGGGCCACCGATGAGCCATCGTGGAACTCGACCAGCGAATGCACAATGGACTGGGGATGGATCACAACGTCGACGCAGGCCGGGTCGACATCGAACAGCCACGATGCTTCCAGGATTTCGAAACCCTTGTTCATCATTGTCGCCGAGTCAATCGTGATCCGCGGCCCCATGGACCAGGTCGGATGCGCCAGCGCCTCGTCCGGGGTGATCTGGCCGAACGTGGATAGAGGTCGGGTGCGAAAAGGCCCCCCCGAGGCGGTCAGGATCAGGCGCCTGACTTCTTCCCGCCGCCCGGCCCGTAAACACTGCCAGATGGCGCTGTGTTCCGAATCGATCGGAGAGATCGCAGCGCCGTGCTTCCTGGCCAAAGGCATGACGACGGCACCGGCAGCGACGAGCGTCTCTTTGTTGGCCAGAGCGACGTTTTTCCCGGCGGTGATCGCGGCCAGGGTGGGTCGCACGCCCGCGAACCCGACGACAGCCACCACGACGGTCGCCACGCCGGTCCAAGCGGCGATGGCGGCGATCCCTTCCCCGCCTGCGAGGATTTCGGTCGCGAGTTTGCCGCGCAGTCGAGCGCGCAGCTCATCGACGCACTTTGCATCGGCTACGGCCACGGCCTCGGGCCGGTAGCGCTCGGCCTGCTCGGCCAGGCGGGCAACATTGCGCCCTGCCGCCAAGGCAACCACGCGTAGCCGGTCGCGATGGCGGTCGACGACCCGCAGCGTGCTTTCACCAATCGAACCGGTGGAACCGATGATGCCGATGGGCTTGGGTGTGGCCATCTCTCGCCGTTCGGTCCTAACCCGCCTGCCAACCCCTCGACCGATCCGCCGAGGCGGATTAACTTCTCTCCCTCACTCCGTTCGGGACACTGCCGGAGGGAGAGATTGGACTCGCCCGAAACTCCCTCACCCGCGCGACCCTGAAGGGCCGCGCGACCTCTCCCGGAGGGAGAGGTTATACGTTGACCTCCCCCGGACGGGTGAGGGATGCTCTTCCACTATCGGACTGTGGGCTAGGGGCCCTGTGCACCTGACACGACGGCAGACATCCAGCGATCTGTCAGGAAATCGTGCCTCCGAAAAACAGAGGCGGGTCGTGCTGTATGCAGACCCGCCTCCGACTGCTCATGGCTGAACTCAATCCTTCTGCTCGAGGGAAACCTTGGTCATGACGACCGGGGTGACAGGTCGTTCACCCTGCACCGGGACCTTCTCGATCTTGTGAACGACGTCGAGACCTTCGACCACCTTGCCGAAGATCGTGTACTGCTTGTCGAGAGAAGGCAGTCGTCCCAAGCAGATGAAGAACTGTGAGCCGGCCGAGTTGATATCATCGCCGCGGCGGGCCATCGACAGGATGCCATCCTCGTGCAACAGCGTCTGGGAAAACTCCGCCGGGACCGTGTATCCCGGCCCGCCGGTGCCGTTCCCCTTGGGATCGCCGCCCTGAATGACAAACCCGGGCACGACACGGTGGAAGGTGAGCGAGTCGAAGTAGCCCTTCTCCGTCAGATAGGCGAAGCTCTGGCAATGCTTGAGGGCCACATCCGGCCATAACTCGATAACGATCTTCCCCTGCGTCGTCTCCATCACGATACGCGGTTTCTCGCCCTTGGCGAAGGTCACGGACTTGTAGGGTGCTTTGGGATCCACCGGTGCGGCCTCCGTCTTGGGCTTCTCTTCCGCTTTGGGCTGCTCTTCCGCTTTGGGTTTTTCTTCCAGCTTCGGTTGCTCTTCCGGCTTCGCTGCCGGTGTCGTCGCGGCGGGTTCCTTGGTCGCCGAGTCGGCCTTCGCCGGTTCCACAGACCTGGCCGGAGCGGCGGAGTCAGCCGCCGCCTTCATCGAGTCTGGCATCTGTTGCTGACCCATCGCCACGGGAGCCGCCCACAAACCGATGACGAACAGCATCCCGAGTACAGTGGGCCAACATGACATGACGTTTCGCATTGTCTTCATCAACTCATCCTCCCTTGAGTTCCTTGCATTGGAATCGCAGGAATAAACGCCTACAGACCGGCGCACGCAACTGCATTCTACGCCCGCCAACGGCGTTAGATCCCATGCAGCAAGGCCGCCCGAACCTGCTGGGGCAAAGCCCGTTACGACACATCTACTGACGTGACTACTGGCTCGCACACAGCCGTCACGACCTGTCCACCAGGATGCTGTCCGCGATTCGCACCCGGTTTTGGGCGCGGCGGAAGGCGGCGGTGGCGCGGTCGAGGTCGAGGCCTTCGTACTGCCTGTGGTTGTGCAGGCGGTCGCGGGCGCGTTCGAGGGCACGCAGGGCACGATCGCGGTCGATCTTGTCGGCCTGTTCGGCGGCATCGGCGAGGATCGTCGCGCGATTGTCGGCGACTTCCAGAAACCCGCCGGAAACCGCCAGGATCAACTCGGCGCCCTCAGGCAGGGTGATGGTGATCTTGCCCGGCTGGAGAGGGGTGATCAAGGGGGCATGGTGCGCCAAGACACCGAGGTACCCTTTGGCGCCGGGGACAATGATCGAGGCGACGGTCTCGTCGAAGACCGTTTCCTGTGGCGTGACGATGGAGAGATGGAACTTGGACATATCCTCAGGGACCGGTTGACACCCTCAATGTCATGTTGCGATACGAGCGTTTAAGACGAACAGCAGATCCCTCGCTTCGCCCGGGATGACAACCGGAGGTCGATGGCCATTGCGATTCACTACGCCTCAAGCCCTGCCTCAAGCGGGGAGCTCAACCGTTCAGGCGGCCTCGGACTTCATCCGCTCGGCGCGTTCCAGCGCCTCTTCGATCGTCCCCACCATGACAAAGGCCTGCTCGGGGACATCGTCGTACTTGCCGCCGATCAACTCCTCGAACCCCTTGATCGTGTCCTCCAGTTTTGCATAGCGCCCCGCGGTGTTGGTGAACGCCTCGGCGACGAAGAACGGCTGCGACAGGAAGCGCTGGATGCGTCGGGCACGGGAGACGATCACCTTGTCTTCCTCAGACAGTTCCTCCATCCCCAGGATGGCGATGATGTCCTGCAGGTCCTTGTAGCGCTGGAGAATCCGCTGCACCCCACGGGCAACCTGATAGTGCCGCTCTCCGACGATGTGCGGGTCGAGAATGCGCGAGGTCGAATCGAGGGGGTCGACCGCCGGGTAGAGCCCCAGCTCGGCGATCTGTCGCGACAGCACGGTGGTGGCATCCAAGTGCGAGAAGGTCGTCGCCGGCGCCGGATCGGTCAGGTCATCGGCGGGGACATAGATCGCCTGCACCGAGGTGATCGATCCGGACTTGGTCGATGTGATCCGTTCCTGCAGAGCGCCCATTTCGGTGCCCAGTGTCGGCTGGTATCCGACCGCGGAGGGCATGCGCCCGAGGAGCGCCGAGACCTCGGAGCCGGCCTGCACAAAGCGAAAGATGTTGTCGATGAAGATCAGCACATCCTGATGCTCTTCATCACGGAAGTACTCGGCCATGGTCAGGCCGGCCAGCCCAACCCGCAGACGCGCGCCCGGTGGCTCGTTCATCTGGCCAAAGACCATCACCGTCTTCTTGATCACGCCTGAGGCAGTCATTTCCAGATAGAGATCATTGCCCTCGCGGGTGCGTTCACCGACGCCGCAGAAGACCGAGAAGCCGCCATGCTCGGTGGCGATGTTGCGGATCAACTCCTGGATGATGACGGTCTTGCCGACGCCGGCGCCACCGAAGAGACCGACCTTGCCGCCCTTGGGGTAGGGTTCCAACAAATCGATAACCTTGATGCCGGTTTCGAGGATCGCCGTTTCCGTGGCCTGGTCGGCCAGCGAGGGCGCAGGGCGATGGATCGGATCGCGGCGCCCGGTGTCGCCGGTCAATGGCCCCTTGCCGTCGATCGGCGCACCGAGGAGATTGAAAACGCGGCCGAGGCAGTGCGGTCCCACGGGGACGGCGATCGGGCCGCCGGTGTCGAGTGCCGGCATGCCGCGCACCAGGCCGTCGGTCGAAGCCAACGCCACACAACGGACGAGATTATCGCCGATATGCATCGACACTTCGACCGTGAGATCGATGCCCCGCTCCTTGTCGGCGATCTTAATCGCGTTGAGAAGGTTCGGCAGACGGTCGGAATGGAACTCACAATCGACTGTTGGACCGATGACCTGCACGACTTTGCCCCAGTTTGCTTCCGCCATCCTATCTCCCTTGTACGCAACCTACAGATCCAGTCAATCTCCCGACGCCGCAACAAAGCGCGGGCAAGGGGCTTAAGCCCCTTGTTGACCGATCCGGAAGGCCATTGTCATTGCATCCAATCCAGAACACACAACGCCCGCCAGCAACATCTATTGCACCGCATTGGCGCCGCCGACGATATCCAACAACTCCTTGGTGATGGCGCTCTGGCGCGCCTTGTTGTACTGCAACGTCAACGCGTCGATCATCTCGCCCGCCGACTTGGTCGCCGCCCCCATGGCGAGCATGCGCGCCGCATGCTCGGCGGCGAACGACTCGGCCAGCGCGGTCTGAATCACCGTGGTGGCGTAGCGCGGCATCAAGTCATTGTAGATCGATGCCGGATCGGGCTCGAAGATGTAGTCGGCCGCGGCTCCCACCTGCGCCTCAGACGTCGCAATCGGGAGGAAACGGGCCACCGTCACCTCCGAGCGGGCGATCGACAGGAAACGGGCATAGACCAGGTGGATCGCATCGGTTTGGCCGCCGGTGAATCGTTGCGTCAACTCCGATGAGATCCGGCGCACGCGCGCGAAGTCGAGGTTGCCGCCGAAGTCGAGGTGGGCGGCGACAATCGGGAAGCCGCGTTTCCGGAACCAGGTGTGACCGCGCTTGCCGATCAACACCAATTCTGCGCTCTGTGTGTCGTATTCACCGAGCAACTGCCAGGTGCGGCGAATCAGGTTGGCGTTGAACGACCCGCACAAGCCGCGGTCGGCGGTCACCAGCACGATGGTGGTCTTCCGGACCGGGCGGACATCGAAGTAGGGATGTGGTGTCGCACCGCCCTGCGTCGCCCGTGCCAGATTGGTGAGAATGAGCTCCAGCTTGCGGGCGTACGGCCGGGCCCGCTCGGCACGCTGTTGCGCCTTCCGCAACTTGGCGGCCGCCACCATCTCCATGGCCTTGGTGATCTGCTGGGTCGAATTGACCGTGCGGATCCGGCGTTTGATGTCGCGTAACGAGGGCATGATTCAATATGGAAGGCGGCTCCGCAGGAGCGTCGCCCTCCCAATCAGATCAGGCGACGAAGGCCTTGCGGAACTTCGCGCACGCCTCCTTCAGCTTGGCGTCGAGATCGTCGGTCAATTGCCCCTTGGATCTGATGGTGTGGCCGACATCGGGATACTCTTTGTGCATGAACTCCTGGAACTCGCGTTCGAACTTGCGCACGGCCGCCACGGGGAGATCATCCAAGAACCCGTGCGTCCCGGCCCAAATCACCATCACCTGATCCTCGACCGCCACCGGGACATATTGATCCTGCTTGAGCAGCTCGACCATGCGCTCGCCGCGCGTGAGTTGGCGGCGGGTCGCTTCATCGAGATCGGACCCGAACTGGGCGAACGCCGCCAGGGCCCGGTACTGCGCCAGATCGAGACGCAGCGAACCAGCGACCTTCTTCATCGCCTTGGTCTGCGCATTACCGCCGACGCGCGACACCGACAGACCCACATTGACCGCCGGACGCACGCCGGAGTAGAACAAGTCGCCCTCGAGATAGATCTGCCCATCCGTAATCGAGATGACGTTCGTGGGAATGTAGGCGGTCACGTCCCCGGCCTGCGTCTCGATGATCGGCAGCGCTGTGAGCGAGCCACCGCCCTTCTCATCATTCAGCTTGGCAGCGCGCTCCAACAGCCGCGAGTGCAGATAGAAGATGTCACCGGGGAAGGCCTCGCGTCCCGGCGGGCGACGCAAGAGCAACGCCAACTGGCGGTAGGCCGTCGCATGCTTCGACAGATCGTCGTAGACGCAGACGACATGGCGCTTGCTGTGCAGAAACTCCTCGCCCATCGCGGCGCCGGCATACGGGGCGATGAATTGCAGCGGCGCCGGGTCGGTCGCCGAGGCGACGACGACGGTCGTGTACTCCATGGCGCCATGCTTGCGGAATGTCTCCACGACCTGTGCGACGGTCGAGGATTTCTGGCCGATCGCGACATAGATACAGAAGAGGTCTGTCCCCTTCTGATTGATGATCATATCCACGGCAATGGCGGTCTTGCCGATCTGACGGTCGCCGATGATCAACTCGCGCTGGCCACGCCCGATCGGGATCATCGAATCGATCGCCTTGAGTCCGGTCTGCACCGGCTCTTTGACCGGCTGGCGCTCCACGACGCTGGGAGCATGACCTTCGAGCGGTCGGAAACGATCGGTGACAATCGGCCCGGCACCATCGAGCGGCTGCCCGAGGGGGTTCACGACACGACCGATCAGGGCATCGCCCACCGGCACCGAAGCGACGCGCCCGGTCCGGCGAACCGTGTCGCCTTCTTTGATGTTGCGGTCGGAACCAAAGATCGCGCAGCCGACGTTGTCCTCCTCCAGGTTGAGGATCAAGCCGATGATGTCGCCGGGGAAACTGACCAGCTCCGACATCATCGCATCCTGCAAGCCCCAAACGCGCGCGATGCCATCGCCGACCTGGAGCACGGTGCCGACCGATTCCATTTCGAGCCGACCCTGATATTGGCCGATCTCGCGGGCAATGACGGATGAGACTTCTTCCGGTTTCAACGCCATCGTTTATATTCTCCCTTACTATACGGCATTAATAACAGCGCCAAGATGCGTGACATCTCACGCCGCCGCGTGGACCTTCAGGGCCTGCAGGGCGTCGCGCAGCCGTGTCAAGTCATGCCGCACCGAGTGATCGATGATCTCCCCACCGACGATGATCACAACACCGCCGAGAATGGTCGGATCGACGACGAGTTCGTGGCGGACCCGTTTGCCGGTGAGTGTCGCCAGATGCGCCAGAATGCGCTGCACCTCATCGTCCTGCAACGGGACGGCGCTGGTGATTGTCGCCTCGACGACGCCCTGCGATTCATCCAGAAGCCGGCCATAGAAGGCGATGATTCCGGGCAGGTCGGCGGTGCGCCGTTTGTCGATGACGAACAGGACGGAGTTCATGACCGTCGGTTCGGCGTTGGCCAGCAGGTCGCGCGCCAGGTTCTGTTTGTCTTGATCGGGAATCTGCGGCGCCGCCCAAATGCGCATGAGCTGCGGGTCCTCCCGGAGGATGTCGCCAAGCACCACCAGATCATTCCACACGGACTGAGCGATGCCGCGCGATTGCGCCAACGCGAACAGCGCCGTGCCGTATTTCTTGGCGACCCGTGACTCCATGATCATCAAACTCGTCCGCGTGCATCACGCCGGGCGCGAGCTCTGCTGCTCCAGTTCATTGATGAAACCGGCCACCAGCCGACGGTGGCCTTCCTCGTCCAGCGAGCGTCGGATGACCCGCTCCGCGGCGGTGATCGTCATGCCGACGATCTGTTCCTTCAGCGCGACCTGCGCCTTGGCCAGTTCCTGCTGCAGATCGGCGCGGCCCTTGTCGATGATCTTGTGGGCCTCGGCCCGGGCCTCCTCGCGGATTTCGCCGGCGATCCGACGGCCATCGGCGATCGCCTCCTGGACCTTGGCCCTCGCCTCGGCCTCGATGTCCCTGAGGTGCGCCGCGTACTCTGCCGCGGCGGCCTCGGCCTCGCGGCGTTTCTCGGCGGCGGCATCGAAGTCGGATTGGATCTTCTGCCGCCGCTGTTCGAGAATCCCCAACAGCGGCTTCCACGCATACCGCCGGAGAATCCACAGCGCAATCAGAAAGCCGATGATATGAGTGATGATCTGCTGAATATCAACGTTCATGGTGCCTCTGCTCTCCCGGGCCCGGTCCACGGCACCGCCGCCCGGACCGGACCACGACCCGAGCACGCGTCACGATCGCCGACAATCAGACGATTCGCCCCTGGAGGATGAAGAACGCCACCAGCGCGTAGATGGTGAGCGCTTCAATCAGGGCGCAGCCGATGATCATGCCGGTCTGGATCTTGCCGGCGGCCTCCGGCTGGCGTCCCATGGCATCCATCGCCGCCGCGACGGCGCGCCCCAACCCCAGGCCCGACCCGATGGCCGCCAGGGCGAGACCGAATGGCAGGGCAAACGACAGTGCGGTCTTGAAGTCCATTGTGCCTCTCCTCTTTCTGCTTTGAACCAGCGTTATACAAACAATCACACTATCTGCAATCCCACAGAACACTATGACCGGCACAGGTGTCCCGTTGCGTTTTCACAGCCGGAAGAACGGCAGATCCATCGCTTCCCTCGGCTTCGCTCGGGACGAGTCGCTCAGGATGACAGCAGTGATGGTGTCGATGCACAAGATACATGCTGTCCATTACCCTGTCAGTGTTCGTGCCCTTCGTGCTCCTCGTGGCCGCTCACCATCATCGAGAAATAGACGGTGGACAGCAATGTGAAGACCAAGGCCTGTATTGTTCCGGTCAGCAACGCCAGGAAGATGAACGGCAACTCCAGCGGTACGCCGAAGGGAATGTGCAGGAACGCCGTGCAGGCGACGCCGAGACCGACAAACGCCGCCAGGAGAACATCCTCTCCGGTGATGTTGCCGAAAAGACGCAACGAGAGCGACAACGGCTTGGCGAGCTCGCCGATGATGTGGACCGGGAGATTCAGAGGGACAAGCACCCACTGGATGACGCTGCGGGGGGTTCCCATGAGATGATCGACATAGCCGCCGATTCCGAGCTTCTTCATGCCGGCATACTGGACATAGAGAAAGACGCAGACGGCCAGCGCGATCGTCGTGTTGATCCCGTTCTTGCCGCCGGTCGGCGACATCATGCCGGGGACCAGGCCGAAGAGGTTCATGCACCAGATATAGATGAAGAGCGTGCCGAGGAAGGGCGTGAAGCGCCGTCCCTCCGGCCCGAGAATCCCGGCGAAGAAGTCATCGAGCCCCTGCACGACCATCTCGAAGACATTTTGCAGCGGCCGCGGCACCATGGTCATGCGCCGTGTCGCCAGCCGCGACAGAAGCGAGAGACCGATCGCCACCACGAAGGCGAAGATCACGTTTTCCCATTGATGGAGAAACGCGATCACAGGCGACTCATGGAGACGCGCCGACAGAAGCGTGATGACATTGGGCAATTCCGGCGCCCCGGAGGCGGGTGCGGCATGATCGCCGCCGTGCGACACCGTCGCCAGCAGGGGAGGACCGATGATCGCCAGTGGGGAAAACATCAGCGCGAGACCGCTTTCGCCGGCGAAGTCGATGTCCGCTCATCGAGTTTCAGATACAAACGTCCCAAGGCCTTCAGCAAAGTCACGAAAAACAGCAAGGAAAAACCGGCCAGCAATGGGATGGGGCCGAACCAGCCGCTGTGGAGTATGAGATAGCCGACTCCGTAGAGGGCGGGGAACTTCACGGTCGCCAGAATCAGCGCGCGCCGCCGATCCACGCCACCGGGCCGGATGGTGGCGGTTAGCACGCCCGCAAGTGCCGCGAAATTCGCGACGCCCCAAAGGCAGCCGACGAGCACGCCGAGCGCGAAATCGACGCGGTAGTAGACGGCGGCAAAAACGAAAACCAGCGCTCCCAGCGCTGCTGTCGTTCGACCGATCCGCTTCAGAAACTCCAGGTCCATCGCGCCGTGGCTACCGTCTCACTCGTTCTCCTGATCGCGCGCGGCGCGCTTGATCAGTCCCCAGACTTCCCTTCCTGCGGCCACGAATCCCAGAACAATCAGAAGGACCATCAGGTACGGGGAAGTTCCCCATTTTCGATCCAGCCAGTCGCCGACGAAATACCCAATCAGCGGCCCAACCAAGAGCACGAATGGAATCGCGGTCAGCAGACCGACGGGCCGCATCGATCGCCCGGCCCTCTCGGCCGCGGGTTTCTTCACCGTCCATTCCCCGTTGGCCTTGGCCCACAATCGGCATCCGGCCGGTCTGCAATCTTGTGACGAGACTTGCAAGCCCGACCGGGTCGAAACACAAGTATTTTTCCAATTCAGCAGGAGAGTCAAGCCGAAATTCATCACCGGCGGCCGAGGTTGTCACAATCTCGCTCGGCGGCTCATTCCCACTCGATTGTCGCCGGGGGCTTGGAGGGTATGTGGCGGACTCCCGGTCGACATCTCCCTTCATTCCAAGGTGCCCGATATCGCCTGTCGTCGATACGAGAGCTCAGGGGACCATGTCCCTCGGAGGAACGAGGTCCTCGAACCAATTGTCGCTAGCGTTGAATCTGCGCCCTGTCAGCGGGAGTGAGCGAATCTGTACCGTCCGCCCCCCAAGAAAGAGATCAGCCCCATGTCACGCAACTCCTGCAATTGTTGCCTCATCTTCGCACGCACGTTCCGATTACCAGGATAGAGTGCGGCCATCTGGGACTCAAAAGCATACACGTCGGCAAGTTCGAATGACGGGCCGCCCAAGGAGTGAACGCACCGTAGAACATCCACCGTCCACCCTCTACGCTTTGGCGTAAGGGTAGACAGGGGACGCACCAGACCATACATATCCCGGACCTGGGCGGCATCCAGGACTCTGCCTCTGTCGACGACAGGGAGTTTCCCCTCCGGGGCAATCGAGGTCAGACAGATATTGCACCCAACCCACCCAGCCCGACGCGCGCTGGCGCCGAGGGGCTTTCTCTTCTCTATGCACGACAGATTCAGGAAGAAGCGTGGCACCAACATGAGGTTCCTGACGGTCCAGGCTGCAGTGTATTGAAGCAGAAGAAGGTTCGGGGTCGTATCGTGCTGGATCGCTTGAACCATCGTATCGTAGGCCGCGTCGGGAACACGGCGCTCATTCCATCGAATGCCTGCCTTCAGCTGATACCGGGCTCCACAACTGCCGCAAGAGAAATCGTATGCGCGCGTGTTCGGGAGGGTAGCGTCCAGCCGGTCGGTGTCACAGGCCGCGCAGTAGACATTCCTCAAGCACCAGTCTTCGGTCATGCGCCTTGCGATCTGCGAACCGCTCTTGTAGCCTGTGGCCACGTGAGGGTTCATCGTCAGATCCATTAGCGAAGAGTCTCCTTTGACGGTGGGAGCAGAGACGATCAGTGCTGCTCACGACAATGCTGTCTGGTGGAGGAGCAACTTCGGTGTAGTCCACACGACTAAGACAGGGCAACCGCTCCTTGACTCCGAGCGGAGCCCCAAAGAACACCCCAGAATCCCGTCTGGGCCAAGCCTCGGGGCTGTGGTCGCGCCGCAAGCGGGATCGTACTGCTCAGCAAGTGCTATCAGGGACTCAAAGCACGGTGCGATCTCACAACTTGCAACGACGAGAACACCAACGCTGATCTGATCGTATGCGAAAAGTCTGTTGAAAGCGCACAGGTCTCGCTCGGGAGCCATATGCTCTGCACTCCAAAGGCTGCAGAACGCAACGCGCCCTTTGAGGTGCTGCACCGTGAGCCGACTCCGTCCTACGATTGCCCCGTCTACCGCCAGGTTGACATCGAAGCTGGCTTCTCCCCATCCAAGGGGGCCGAGTACATCGGAGAACTTCCTGCGAGCGCCTTCGTAGCCAGTAGACCCAAGCAGGTTCTCTCTCGTGATCCTGAACTTGCGCAGTACAGTGCAAACATCCCTGAATTCGGACGGGAACTCGTTGGACAGAATCGCCGCCGCATGATGGTAGTCGTGAACCTCATACAGGTCAGCGACGTCCACGGGGATGTAGTCTCGCCATACCATCATTCGTCAATCACTTCCTTCCCTCCCAGCAAGAAAAATGATTCGGCTGCACGTCGCAAGCTCCAGTTATCTGGTGCGCTCGTCTCACTCCCATTCGATCGTCGCCGGGGGCTTGGAGGAGATGTCGTAGACGACGCGGTTGACGCCGGGGACTTCATTGATGATGCGGTTGGAGATGATCTTCAAGAGCGACGGTGGAATTTCGGCCCAATCGGCGGTCATACCATCGGTCGAGATTACGGCGCGCAGGCCGATGACGCGTTCGTAGGTGCGTTCGTCTCCCATCACGCCGACGGTCTGCACCGGAAGAAGCACACAGAAGGCCTGCCAGATGCGGTCGTACCAGTCGGCACGGCGCAGCTCGTCGATGAAGATGCGGTCGGCTTTGCGCAAGAGATCCAGATCGGGACGCCGGATCGGACCGATGATCCGCACGGCCAACCCTGGTCCTGGGAATGGGTGACGTCCGAGAACACCCTCGGGCAGGCCGAGACGTCGTCCGGCGGCGCGGACTTCATCTTTGAAGAGCCACTTGAGCGGTTCGACCAGGCGCAGATGCATCTTCTCCGGCAGTCCGCCGACGTTGTGGTGGGACTTGATGACCGCCGAGGGTCCCCGCACGGAGACGCTTTCGATCCAGTCGGGATAGAGCGTCCCTTGGGCCAGGAACTCGACGGCGCCGAGTTGATGTGCCTCCCGCTCAAACTCCTCGATGAAGACGCGGCCGATGATCTTGCGTTTGGCCTCGGGATCGGTGACACCGTCCAACTCGCGGAGGAAATGATCGGCGGCATCGACGACGCGCACATGGACTCCCGCCGCGGCCAGCGCTTCGGTGACTTCGCGGGTCTCATTGCCGCGGAGCAGACCAGAGTCGATCAGCACGGGATAGGCGCGATCGCCGATGGCGCGCTGCATCAGCACCGCAAGGACGGCGGAATCGACCCCGCCGGAGACACCGAGAATGACATGTCCCTCACCCACCTGCCGTCGGACAGCGGTAATCGCTTCATCGACAAAGACGCCGGCGTCCCAGCCGCCGCGACAACCGCACAGGCGATACAGAAAGGTCCGCAGGATGTCGCGTCCATGCTCCGTGTGCTCGACCTCAGGATGGAATTGCAGTCCCCAGAACTTGGCAGCGGTATCGGTCGCAGCCGCAACCGGAACGGAGGCGGTCTCCCCGATGATGCGCATTCCCTCCGGGATCGAGGTCAACGTGTCGCCGTGGCTCATCCAGACATCGAACGATGCGGGCAGCCCCTCCCAGAGCGGGTCGTGATGATCGGGAGTGAATCGCGCCCGCCCGTACTCGCGCGTGTGGGAGCGCGCCAGCATACCACCGCGGCTCCTGCCGTAGAGCTGCAGACCATAGCAGATCCCCAATTTCGGCACCGGGGAACGGAGGAGTCGCTCATCGCAGCCCGGCGCATCGGGCGCCGTCGCCGACGCCGGGCCGCCGGAGAAGATGAGCGCCCTGGCCTCATCCCAATCGATCTCTTCGTAGCGGACCGTGTGGGGGACGACACGGGAGAAGACGCCGAGTTCACGGACCCGCCGCGCGATCAACTGGGTGTACTGCGAGCCGAAGTCGAGGATCCAAACCGCCTCCCCCTTGTGTACATCGGGCCGGGAGACGTCTCCGGCCGCGGTGTCCAGAACATGATCGGTCATCGCCGCCCTCCGGGCGCCATGATCGTATCGTGCTTCCAGTGCACGTCGTCGCTGCGCGGCCAATCGGTGCGCTCGTGGAGGCCACGGGACTCGCGACGCGCCAGGGCGGATTGGGCGATCAGCAATCCCACCAACGTGGCATTGCGATACTCGATCGTGTCGGCATTGACGCCGCGCCGGCGGAATTTCGCCTCGGCTTCGCGACACAGCCCCCGGAGCACCTTCGTGGCCCGCGTCAATCCGGCGCGGTCACGGATGATGCCGACATCATTCCACATCGTGTCACGGAGCGAGGCCCATTCCCTGCGATCGCGCGAGATCGGACCGACACAAGGCAGCGGCCCATCTTCGGCTGGTGCCGTCAGCCGGCGTTTGAGGTGCGCGCGTGAGCGAGCGGCGGATTGGGCCGCGGCTTCGGCGAAGAACATCGCTTCCAGAAGGGAATTCGAGGCCAGCCGGTTGGCACCGTGCAATCCGGTGCAGGCCACTTCGCCGGCAGCCCACAGCCCCGGCATATCGGTCCGAGCGGAACGGTCGGTGATCACGCCACCGCACATGTAGTGCGCCGCCGGGATGACCGGGATCGGTTGGCGCGTCATGTCGATCCCCAGTTGGCGGCAACGCTGATCGATGTTGGGAAAGCGCCGACGCAGGAACCCCGGTTTCAGGTGCGTCATGTCGAGGAACGCGGAGCGCGATTTCGTGCGACGGCATTCGGCCACAATGGCCCTGGCCACGACGTCCCTGGGTGCCAAATCACCGAGGGGATGGACCTTCGCCATGAATGCTTCTCCGCGGCTGTTGCGGAGGATGCCTCCTGCCCCGCGCAACGCCTCGGAGATCAAGAACCGTCCCGCCCCCGGAGCGAACAACCGGGTCGGATGGAATTGTACAAACTCCATGTTCGCGACACGGCAGCCGGCGCGGTATGCCATCGCCACGCCGTCGCCGGTGGCAATGTCGGGATTGGTCGTGTGGCGATAGACCTGACCGGCACCGCCGGTGGCCAGGATCGTCACCGGCGCATGGATGCACTTGATCACACGACGGTAGCGATCGAAGACGAAAGCGCCGGTACAACGCGTGGCCACGCCGGTCCCGTGATGCAACAGGTCGATGGCGAGGTGGTGTGTCAACAGAAGGGCGCGGGGATGAACAGAAAGAGCGTGGACGAGGGCCGACTCGATCTCCTGACCGGTCAGGTCAGCGGCGTGCACGACGCGCGGCATGGAATGGCCGCCCTCCAGACCCAGATCGAGATTGCGAAGCCGATACGGTCTCTGCCGATAGGTGAAGCGAACACCGGCTTCGGCCAACGCCGCAACCAGCGTGGGGCCGGCACGGACCACGGCGCGGACGATTGGACCGCGTGCCAGTCCTGCCCCCACCGACATGGTGTCACGGACATGCGCCTCGACCGTATCCCATTGGGAGACCGCCGCGGCGATCCCTCCCTGGGCGTAGTTCGTATTCGACTCCGCCTCGTCTTTCTTCGTCACAACGACGACGCTGCCATGTTCGACCAGACGGAGGGCGGCCCACAAGCCCGCGATTCCGGATCCGATGACCAGAAAGTCCGCTTCTGATGTCTCGAACGTCGTGGATGCCTTCTTTGGGATCTTGTTCATAGACGTTCCATTCGCGGGCGATGCGATCCGAACGGCACCATCCGGGAGCCGATCTCAGGCAGCCAACCTGGCAGACTGGGCCGGGAAGAACAACTTGATTCCGTCATCGGAGGCGCGTTCGTGTCAGATTCATCCATGGTCTGCGCGCTGTCCGCTACAGGTTCCCCGCAAGCGTCGTGAACAGGTCATCGCCCGCGACCTGTTGGAGCGATATACGCAGGAAGTACGCCGGCGTTGACCCCAGCCATGCCGGGTCGATTTTGACGGCATCCTTGTGCGTTGTCAGAAACCACGTGCATTGACGATTGCTCCGTCGCCTGTCAAGCTGTTCGGCGTCCGCTCGCCGGTAGCGGTGATGGTCGGTATAGAAGTGGAATCCGCCCGGTTCGAAACCAGCACTGCGGACTTGGGCGAGAAAGCGCCGTGGCTGTCCCAACCCGCAGAAGACGAAGGGGCGGCCAGAGGGGACCGTTCCGCTGCCGGCGGACATGCCGACGATCGGACTCAACGCGATGACACGCGTCGCAAACCAGCCGACCGGACCGGTGAATTTCCAACCGGCCAGGATTCGTCGATGGTGTTCGCGGACCGAATCGGAGCAGTCGAAGGCATCGGTGACGGCGACAGCCGCGGCCCTCGCCACGGTCCGCGGCGTCGTGCGCCAGCGCCCATCCGGAAGGTACCGGACCGGCGCTTCAAGATCGCGGGAGGTCAGAACGGCCAGGCGACGTTCATGTTCCCACCGCCGGCGTACGCCGTCATCAAACACAACGGCGTCGGTCCTGCTGTCACGATCCAACTCCGCGACGATATCCGCCGGCTCGTCCCCCACCCGCACCGGGATGTTCGTCCGCTGCCGCAGTTCCAGAGCCTCGTCCCCGCTCTCCGCGACATCGACAGTGCGGCGTGCATCGCCCAGACCAACCGTCCCCCGTCCGGTGCGACCGTATCCCAACGTCACGATCACCACGCGTCTCCCCTGCTGCTGCAGGCGGTCGGCGATGAAGGCGACAAGCGGCGTTTTGCCGACCCCGCCAGCCACGGGTGAGGAGACCACAATCAACTGCGCGCGATGCGGCCCCGCAAGAACACCGCCGCGATGCCGCCATCGGGCAAACCACTCAACCATACGGTAGATCCATCCGGCAGGTCGGGCGAATATCCCATAACAATAGAGTGCCAGGCGGCGGTCTCCAGCGCTCCAATCCACAAATGCCCGGGTCAGGAATTCCAGCATCACGACGACTCGGCGTGCGCCCCGTCCTCAAGCAAGACACGATCGGTCTACGCGGCCGAATGCCCTCTCGCTTGTTGTCGCCCCCGAGTTGGAAGTGCCTCCAGTCGGGTGAGAAGATCGTCCGCGACGTCGTCACGCACACGGAGGAGGCGATCGCGGAGCTCGTCGCTTTGGGCCTGACGTTGCTCACGGGAGCGGGACGAGCGCAACTCATCAGCAACGGCACGCGCCAGAGAAGGCGCATCGTACACGCGTTGGGCCAGACCTGCCTGCAACACCAGGGCCGCGGCGTCATGCTGTTCGTCCATGTGCGGACCGAAGAAGACCATGGCACCCGCCAATGCCGGTTCGAGAGGATTGTGACCACCGAACGGCTTCAGACTCCCCCCGACGAAGGCGACCTGGGCGTGTCGGTACAGCCCGGCCAAGATCCCGATCTGATCGATGATGAGGACAGGAGCACAGGTCCGGTCCGGCGATTCCTTTTGGCACTGCGACCACCGGAGCGGACGATATCCGGCCTGCTCCACCAGCCTGGAGACTTCATCGAAGCGATCCGGGTGCCGTGGTGCCAACCACAACCGCAGATTGGGGAACTCGGACTGCAGCGAGCGGAAGGCAGACAACACGGTCGGTTCCTCCCCTGGTCGTGTACATCCGGCGACCCAGACCAAGGGCACCCCGTGTTCTGAGACAAGCGGTATTGAACTCGGGTCGGTCGACGCATCAGGCGACGGCAGGACCTTCAGCAGTCCCGTCGCGGCCACTCGCCTGTGGTCGACCCCCAACGAGACCAATCGCTGCGCATCCGATTCAGAACGCATATAGAAGAACTCCACGCCGGACAGCAGGGCACGCCAGTACCGGGACAGAAGACGGTAGCGTCGGTAGGCGCGCTGCGAAACACGGCCATTGATGACGAAGACCGGCACGTCGCAGGCCGCGGCTCCGAGGATCAGATTGGGCCACCATTCGGTTTCGACGAGGATCAACGCACGTGGGCGACAGTGTGACAGAGCGCGACCGACCGGGCCGGGCAGATCGAACGGAAGACGAAAGCAAGCGGTATCCTCCCGATGGACCTCTCGACACAACCAATACCCCGGCTCGGTCATGGCCGAGGCAATGACCGCCTGACCATGGCGTTGGAGTGCCTCGGCGAAGAAGCCACCGACGCGCACCTCACCGAGCGAGGCGCCGTGAATCCAGATCGGCTGGGAGGATGGCATCGGGGGTAGTTGACGTCCCTGGCGCTGCCGGATTCCCTCTTTCGGCCAACGGCCTGACCGTCCAAACCACCAGGCGGAGAGAGGCGCCATCCCAAAAGCTGCGAGCGAGTAGACATTCGTGAGGCGGCGCACCCAGAACCCGTGGCGTATCGGCTCGCGCAACGCGTCTGGCGACGGAGGAGAGAGGTCGCGGACGGCGGGACCGATGGGAGCGGTTATCACGCTATGAAGATAGTGAAACCTGCCGGGACCACCCAAGCGAGATTCGCATGGCGACGAACCGCTGGCCACGCGCTCAATTGTGCCGGGGCACCGACTCCAGCCACTGATCGATGACATCGGCGGCGCGTTCCACGGCGCCGGGCGAACCGAGTCGGGCGCGGACATTCGCCAGGTCTTCGCGCTGACGGGCGGCCGCATCGGGTCTGGTCAGCAATTCCGCGGCCGCAGCGGCCAACGCCTCCGCCGTGGCGGCTTTCTGGATGAACTCCGGCACGACCTGTCGTCCGGCGATCAGATTGGGCATTGCGGCATAGCGAACCTGCACCAGTCGTCGACCGATGGCGTAATTCAGCGCTCCAGTGCGGAAGGCGCAGACCATGGGAGTGCCCAGCAAGGCGCATTCTACAGTTGCCGTTCCCGTCTTGGTCAGAACCAGATCAGCCGCCGCTATGAGATCATAGATCGCGTCGGTCGACGGTATCGACACGTTTCGCAGCGCCCCTGACGGCGCCTGGGCCTTTACTGACGGCGCCAAACCCAGCACGGCATGGAAACCCGGGATGACGCTCCTGAGCCGTTGGGCGGCAGACATGAACACGGGTAGGTGATGACCAAAGTCCTGGACGCGCGACCCCGGGAGGAGCGCCATCAACGTCGCCGTCGATCCGACACCCAAACGCGCGCGCAGTTCATCCCGCAGCGCTGAGGGACGGACCCAGTCCACGAAGGGATGACCGACCCAGTCGACCGTCACGCCGCGTTCCGCGAAGAACTCCCGCTCGAACGGGAAGACAACGATCGTGCGGTCGATGCAACGCTGGAAGATCTCGATCCGTCCCTGGCCCCAGGCCCAGATCTGCGGCACTATGTAGTATAGTGTGCGAACTTCTGAACCACGGAGCCGTCGCGCCAGGCGCAGGTTGAATCCGGGGTAGTCGATGAAGACGACGCCGTCCGGCCGGCGGCTTATGATCTCCGAGTGCAGACGACGGAGCCGGCGGCGAAACTGCGGCAGGGAACGCAGGACCTCGGCGAATCCCATCACCGCCCAATCACGGGAGTGTTGCCACAGATCGCACCCAGCGGCGGCCATCCGGTCGGAGCCAACGCCCCAGAGTCGCCAATCCGGATGACGGCGCCGCAACGCCGCAATCAGGAGCGCGCCGTGCAGGTCTCCCGACGGCTCGCCGGCGACCAGGCAAAGCGATGGACTTGGCATGGGAAGTCCGCACGTCTACGCCGTGGGGCGTGACGTCGTCAGGAGCTCTCGCGCTTCGGGGCTGTTGTCGGTGCGCGCCGCCTCGCGGCAGGCGGCCGCCACCGCTAGAGCCACACGCAGGGACGCGGCGCCTTCGCGCAGATCGACGCGTGGCGCACCGCCGGTTGTGATCGCTCGATGGAAGTCTTCCAATTCCGCCGCCAGAGCATTCGCCTCCAAAGGCGGGAATGACCGCCGGGCAATCATGCGCCCCTGCCACTCGACCACGGGCCGCCATCGTTCGCCGCGAGCCGCGCCCGGTCCAAAGAGCTGAAAGGACTCACAAGTCTTCTGCGCCAGATCGATGGTCGTGTAGCGGTCGGTCGAGAAGACGCGCAACTTCCGCATCGGCGACGCCGAGATGCGCGAGGCGGTCAGATTGGCGACGCAACCATCGGGGAACGCCAACCGGCAGTTGGCGATGTCGTCGGTTTCCGACAAGACGGGCACGCCCGAGGCGCGGATCTCGACCGGTTCGGCACCGACGAGACTGCGGACCAGATCAATATCATGGATCATCAGTTCGAGGACGACGTCGGTCGCCAGGCCGCGCGGCGAAAACTGGTTGAGCCGGTGCGCCTCGATGAACCGCGGCCGGACAATCTCCGGCAGCACGGCGACGAACGCGGGATTGAAGCGCTCGATGTGCCCAGTAACGCCAATAATGCGATGTTGCTCGGCCAACATGACCAGCCTCGCTGCCTGCTCGTCGCTGGCGCACAGCGGCTTTTCAACAAACACATGGCGTCCCCGTTCCATCGCCAGCCGGGCTAACTCAAAGTGGGAATCGGTCGGCGTGCAGATGACGACGGCGTCGCAATGCTCCAGCAGCTCCCCGGCCGACGTCAGAACAGGGAGGGAATACTGCGCGGCGGCCGTGGTGTTCTTGTTTGGATCAATATCAAACACCCCGGCCAGATGCCAGAGCGGCGAGTCGGCCAGCAGGCGCACGTGGTGGGCACCCAGATGCCCGACACCGATGACACCGATGGTCGGCTGCGATGCCATACCGACACGCCGGCGGGATCAGCGAACGATCCCGCGCTCGGAACCGCCGACGAACTCGATGAGGTAGCGCGTTTCCGGAGTATCCGGTGCCTCGGCGCGCAGCTTTTCCATCGCCTGCGTCATGTTCAATCCGGAACGAAAGAGAATGCGGAAGGACCGGCTGACGGCGGCGACCTGCTCGGCGCTGAAGCCGCGACGTTCCAGGCCGATGCGATTGATCGAGAGCGTCTTCAGGGGATAGCCACCGACGATCACATAGGGCGCAACATCCTGTGTCACGCGGAACCCGCCGCCGACCATTGCATGGGCGCCGATCTTCGAGAACTGGTGGACGACGGTCCCACCGCCGATGATCGCCCAATCGCCGATGTGAACATGCCCGCCCAGTTGCACGGCATTGGCAAGGATCACATGGTGCCCAAGCTCGTTGTCGTGTGCCACATGGCCATAGGCCATAATCAGGCAGTCGGCGCCGATGACCGTGCGCCCGCTCGCCTTGGTGCCGCGATTTAGCGTGGCAAACTCGCGGATCACCGTGCGATCACCGACGATCAATTCGGTCTGCTCGCCGCCAAACTTCAGATCCTGGGGCGGATTGCCCACCGCCGCGGCATCGTAAACGCGGACCTCGCGTCCCAAACGCGCCCCGGCGGCGATGCGCGCGTGCGAACCGATCACGGATCCGGCGCCAATCTCGACATCGCCATCAATGACAGCGTACGGCTCGACGGTCACGCCGACATCCAGACGCGCCGTCGGATCCACTATTGCTGTCGAGTGAATCCGTGTCTCTTGTGACGTCGTCTGCACGCTGTCCATTCCTGCCACGTGGCCCGTTATCACCGACTTGACCTCACAAATCTCGTCAACAAGGGGTTTCAATCCCTTGCACGCAGTTCACCTGGCAGGCTGCTGAAAGACACGTCAGAACGCCCGAAAAGCGGATTTGTCATGCTGAGCGAAGCGAAGCATCTGCTTTTCCTCCCCTATCAGAAGACAGCAGATTCTTCACCCCGCCGAAGAGCGGCGGGGTTCAGAATGACAGTGTTGGATGGTTTGTCAGCACCCTCCTGGTCTCGCCAAGACACCACAGCCGTTCTCATTCGAGGACAAGGGGCTCAAGCCCCTTGTTGACCGCCGAACGACACGCGCCTCACTTCTCCATCAGCATCGCCATCATGGTCGCTTCGGTGACCACCACGTCATCGACGAACGCCTTGCCGGCGATTTTACACATGCCGCGCCGGAAGGTCACCATCTCGACCTCGAAGCGCAGTTGATCGCCGGGGCGCACCGGCTTGCGGAAGCGGGCGTTGTCGATCCCCATGAAGTAGACGACCTTCTCCTGGGGATTCTCGATCATGTTCAAAAGCATCAAGCCGCCCGCCTGCGCCATCGCCTCCACGATCAGCACGCCGGGCATCACCGGATGGTTGGGGAAATGCCCGACGAAGTACGGTTCATTGAACGTGACGTTCTTGATGGCCACCACGCGCTGGCCCGGTTCCAGATCGAGAATACGGTCGATCAATAGCATCGGATAGCGATGCGGCATGATACCGGCGATGGCCTGGGCGTCCAGTTGCAGGCCGCGTCCGGTGGATGGCGCCTTGTACTTCTCGGCCAGACGCTTCTTCTCCATCTCGGCGCGGATCTTCTTCGCCAGACCGACGTTGGCGGCATGCCCGGAACGCGCCGCGAGGATGTGCGCCTTGATCGGCATGCCGATCAGCGACAGATCGCCGATGAGATCGACCACCTTGTGCCGTACCGGTTCATTGGGAAAACGCAACGCGACGTCATTGAGAATCCCCGTGCGGCCGATGGACACGGGGCCGGGGTAGTGGATCGCTTCCCGGAGCCGGTCGGCGTCGATCTGCGAATAGCCGTCGTCGCAGATGACAACCGCATTGTCGAGGTTCCCGCCGCGGATCAATCCCTGCTTGTGCAGCGCCTCGACCTCGGACATAAAGCAGAATGTCCGCGCCGGGGCGAACTCGTTGGCATATTCCCCTTCGAGCGACGCCAATGTCGTGTACTGAGTGCCGAGCGCGGGGTTGCGGTAGTCGACCATGAAGGTGACGCGAAAGTCCTCCGACGGGACACAGATCAAGTCGACGCCGCGCCCCGGCTCGGAGTAGTTGATCGGCCCCTCCGGCTCGAAGTAGGTTTTCGGCTCATCCTGCACCGAAATTCCCGCCGACAGGAGGACATCGACAAATGGCTTGCTCGACCCATCGATGATCGGCGGCTCGTTGTTGTCGAGGACGCAGACGCAGTTGTCGATCTCCATCCCGGCGAGCGCCGAGAGGACATGCTCGACCGTGTGGACTTTCGCGTCTCCCTGGGCCAGCGTCGTGCCGCGGTTGACATCCTTGACGAGATCGATATCCGCCTTGATCTCAGCCACATTGTCGCCATTGGGCACGCGGAAGACGACCCCGGTCCCCGCCGGCGCGGGAAGGAATCGGATCGTGCACGCCTGTCCTGTGTGCAGACCGGTGCCGGTCAGTTCCGCCGCTTTTTGAATGGTGCGTTGGTGTTTGTGCATCCTCGGTCTTGTGGGGTGGGCTCTGCCCACCTCTTTCTCGAGCGAGAGTCCTGTAGGGTGGGCTCTGCCCACCTTCTCATTGAACGGAAGAAACAACGGTGGGCGGAGCCCACCCTACTCGTTTCCGATTCCTTCCGGCCACTCATCCAGCCCGCCCCAATCCTGCGCGTAGATGCCTTCCTCGACATACCGATGGAATGTCGAATGCCGCCACTCCATCGGTCTCCTGACAAGCCCATGCTTGACAGGATTGAAATGAATGTAATGAAAATGGGCCTCGAAGTCAGCCTCGTTGCGGATCTTGTGCTCCCAGAATCGCCTCTGCCAAATGGCACTGTCGCTCCGGGCAATCTTCGACCTGCTCCGTGTCTCCGTCTCGGGCCGGAACGAAGACAGGGCGACCATGCGCTTCGTGAATCGCAACTTCACCAGCGCCCACGCTCGGGAGAAATCGCAGGTGTCATCGCCGAGGCGCCAAATGCAGTGGAGATGGTCCGGCAGAAGCGCATAGGCCTCGACCTGGAACGGGATTTCCTCGGCCACAACGCTTATGATGGCGAGAAGTTGATCGGCAACCCCGTCTTGGCATAGAATCGGACGGCGCTCATGCGTGACGACCGTGAAGAAGTAGGTCCCGCCTGGAGTCCTACATCGGCGGTATTCGGACATCGGTCATTCAATGTAGGGTGGGCTCTGCCCACCATGCGACGCCACAAAAGAGGTGGGCGGAGCCCACCCTACGCACAATTCGTCTGCTGTTCGGCATGGGGAAGAAGAACGGCGGGCAGAATCCGCCCAATAACTCCAGGCCGAGCCGATTCCCCCTCACACCCGTCCCAGCCAGGCGCGCACGCCGGTCTGGACCAGGAGAACATAATCGTTCACGAGGTCGGGCGCGACCTGTTTGACACGCAGCTTCAGCGCGGCGAGCTTGCCCACGGAGGTGGTGAAGGAGGCGGCATCGGCGGATTGGAACATCGCCATGAGAATCGCCAATTGATCGATCAGTTCCTTCTTCGCTTCATCATCACGGGCGGGATAGGCCTGCAACTCGGCGAAGAACGAGGCGACCTCATCGGCGAAATTCTGCTCGGCTTCCTCCTGCATCGCGGAGACGGCTTCCTGCGTTCCGCCGACCGAGACCTTGATCCGTTCGCGACCTTCCTCCTCGGGCGGGCGTTCCTGTTCCTTTACGCCGCCGGTGTCGGGACGGATATCAATCTTCCCGTCCTTGATCGTCAATCCGACCTTGCGAGGTCCGGGCGGCGGCTCGGTCTCGCGCGTTGAGGATGCCGCCGTGGTATCGCCGAAACCGATGCTGAATCCGCCGGCGGCGCCGCGGGGCGGTTCGGAAAGTCCGCCGGGACGTTCCTCGATCCCGCGCACGCGAATGTGATACGCCGTGGCATTGCCATGGGCATCGACGGTCGCCGCCTTGGCGGTAATCTTCCCTTCGTTGAGCAACTCGCCCAAGGCATTGATCAGTTCGATTTCATTCACCTGGGGAAACTTGCGAATCACCAGGTCGGAGTGAATCGTCATCGACGGATCCTTCTTCGCGTACGATTCCAGGACCTGCCAGACGGCGTCTTTGAGTTCGGGTGCCACCATGATCGCAACCTCACATCAAGAGTCACATTCGATACATGCTTGTGTGTTCTGTGTGCCCGCGATCTCCGATCGCGGCTTTGCATCGGAACACCGCGATCAAAGATCGCGGCCATGTGGACTATCACTCCATCTTCCCACTGACCAAGGTCAGTGGCACACTATTCAATCCTCCATTACATCCACAGCGTCCGGTCCAGGTTGCGGTATTGGATCGCTTCGGCGATGTGCTGCGAATGAATGTCCATCGTCCCGTCGAGATCGGCGATTGTCCGGGACACTTTCAGGATACGATCATACGCCCGCGCCGACAAGCCGAGTTTGGTGATCGCGCGGCGCAGCAGATCGAGCGACTCGTTGTCGATGGGGCAGTAGGTGCGCAGGTGTTTCGATTCCATGTGCGCGTTGCAGTACATCCCCTTCTCGTGGGCGAAACGATCCAACTGCCGTTGGCGCGCCTTGTTGACCCGGGCGCGGATCGTCTCCGAGGGTTCGCCTGCTTCTTCCGATGACAACTCTTTGAATTTCACCGCGGGGACCTCGATGTGGATGTCGATACGATCGAGAAGCGGCCCGGAGATCTTCGACATATACTTGGTGATCTGCTGCGGCGTGCAGTGGCAATCGTGTTGCGGCGAGCCGAAAAAACCGCAGGGGCAGGGATTCATTGCCCCGATCAACATGAAACGGGCCGGGAACGTCAATGTCTGCGCGGCGCGGGCGATGGTGACATGGCCATCCTCCATCGGTTGACGCAGCACTTCGAGGACGTCCTTGTTGAATTCCGGCATTTCATCGAGGAAGAGTACGCCATGGTGCGCCAGTGAGACCTCGCCCGGGCGCGGCGTGGTGCCGCCGCCGACCAGACCGGCATTGGAGATCGTGTGGTGCGGCGAGCGATACGGGCGTGTGGCGATCATCGCCGCCCCCGACGGGAGTGATCCGGCGACGGAGTGGATCTTCGTGGTTTCCAGCGCCTCGTCCAGGGTCATGTTCGGCAGGATCGTAGGGAAGCGTCGCGCCAGCATCGTCTTTCCCGATCCGGGCGGACCGACCATGATCACGTTGTGTCCACCGGCGGCGGCGACCTCGAGGGCGCGTTTGCTCAACTGCTGGCCTTTGACATCGGTGAAATCGACGGGATAAACCAAGGCGCGATTGAAGATTTCCTGAACATCTATCGTGTGCGGCTTGACCGTATCGCCGTTTTCGAGGAAGGCGACGGTCTGTATCAGCGACTCGACCGGATAGACATTCAGCCCGCTGGGGATCGCCGCCTCATCGGCGTTGGCAACGGGGACGAGGATTCCCTTCTTCTTCTCCGCCAAGGCGCGCATCGCCATCGGCAACACGCCGGGGACCGGACGCAAAGCACCATCCAACGACAGCTCACCGATCAGGACATAGTCGGAGAAATCCTCGCGCAGGACTTGTCCGGTGGCGGCGAGAATTCCGACCGCCATCGGCAGGTCGAAGGCCGAGCCCTCCTTCTTCACATCCGCCGGGGCGAGATTGATCGTGACCTTCTTGCTGGGGAACAGGTAATCGGAGTTCTTGATCGCCGAGGCGACCCGTTCTTTCGCTTCGCGCACTGCGCCATCGGGGAGGCCGACGGTCACGAACGCGGGCAACGCCGGGGTGATGTCGGCCTCGACCTCGACCAGGTAAGCGTCGATTCCCAGCACCGCCGATGAGATCACTTTGGCCAGCATGCTCGCCCCGGATTCGCGCGTGTTCGGCCCGGTACAGGCCCGCGTCACAACCACCTGCAATGGACTAAGCTAAACGTCGGGATCGCTGGATTCAATCACTTTCCGGCCCCTTCGGCCCGACAGGACAGCCCGCGTCGTATCGGTCCGCCGCTGCTGTGATAAGGGGGAAACAGCAGATCCCTCGCTTCATCCCGTGCTCCAAGGCACGGGACTCGCCCGGGATGACAGTTGAGTGGAGGGGTAGTCCTGTACCTGATCGAAGCCCCCCCTGTCATCCCGAGTGGAGCGACGCCCATGTGGCGGCGCGCAACGAGGGATCTGCTGTCCATGGGCCGCGGAAGGCCTGACAAGTCTGGCTTGCTTCCGCCGAGAATTCCGGGAATACGCAGGAGGCAGGGCGGTATATTCCCTTGGTTTGTTCGTTTACTCAGGCGGACTTCCGGTACGACGTGGGAGGTGCGGATGTGGTCTGAGGGCTACAGGAATGGACACAGTCCTCGTGGGCTGGTTCTGGCGATCTTCGCGGGGGCGCTGGCGGTGCTGGTGTTGTGTCCGCGTGCGTCGGGCGGGCCGACGACGGGGATTCCCGACCGGCTCCGATTGCGTGACACGCTCCTCTCTCAACATGAAATGAGCGCTGCGGCAATCAGAAGATCACGCTACCATGACTGCGGGGACTTGCGGGTTGCCATTTGGAACTATGGAGTTGTGGGGGAGTGGTGGATCACTCGGGACGCCCCACTATATTGGCTCATTTTCCCGTTCAAACCCTCTTACACTCCTGCCTTTCGCGGCGAGCCCATCTCCGGCAACTACTACTTGAACGGCCTTGCCTCCCTCTTTGGATGTGTCCGCGGCTACGACACATTGGTCAGCGAAACCTCAGACGAGTTCCTCTCCTACGAGCCGGTTCGCGCTCGAAGTGCCGATCCCTTGTCCTCAGAATACGCATCGGGCGCCAAGGCGAAGCAGGAATACTACGTGGTGTGCTCCGATACTCTGTGGAATGTGTACGATGAAGTCGAACCTCAGAGGTACCGAGCGATCGGTCTCGAAGTCCACCAATCCTCCTATTCTTGGGACGCGTCCTACAGTCGGCGCTTCGTCATCGTCGATGCTTGGTTCGTCAACATCTCCGGCGGCCCCATCGAGCAGGGCACTGTGGGGATCGAGGTGAATCCACACATCATGAAGGGCCGTTGGAACTGGGATGAGGTTCCATTGGACGATCCCGATGACATCTGTGGCTTCATACAATCCCTCCCGGGTGTTGTTGCGCGTATACCTGACACAATGAACCTGGCTTGGGCCGCCAGCAACGACGGTGATCCGAACAAGAGTACTGGGCGGTTCGACATCTTGAGCACAACCGGGGTTCTCGGTATCCGGCCCCTTCGCACTCCGCCCGGTACATGCATTAGCTTCAACCGGTGGGGATCGGTTGGGAGTACCTCTCCCTGGGTATGGTGGAGCTGGGGTCCGTCCCGTCAGAAGACTCCGCCGGAATCGTTCGCTGATCCGTGGGGCGGGGGACCTGTCGGCGACCGCAATCGATACAAGCGCATGACCAACGGGGAGATTGACTATGACTCGCCCTACTCGGCCATCGACTACTCGGCGGACGGTTGGTATCCGCCACCCCAAGACGAGAGCTTGCGGGTCTGGAATGCACGTGGGGCCGACGTCATGTTCCTGCTCTCCTGCGGCCCATTACCCCCAATTGCCCCCGGCGATTCGGTGTCGTTCACGTATGCGATTGTCATGGGGGCCGACTTCCATACCGACCCGCGCAACTTCGCCGATAACTTCCGCCCCGAGAATCCGGCGCCGTATCTCAGTCGGCTCGATTTCACCGATCTGATTTCCAACGCCCGCTGGGCCGAGTGGATCTTCGATAATCCCGGCGTCGACACCGACAGCGACGGATACAAAGGGCCGTTCCACGTCGTCTGCGCCGGGGACGGCAGCGGCTGCGACACGATCTACTACCGCGGCGACGGCATCCCCGACTTCCGCGGGCCACAACCGCCGGTCGGACCATCGTGCGAGTTGACCACCCGACCCCACGAGATCATTGTCCGCTGGAACGGGGCCACGACCGAGTATGCCCGCGATCCCCTCTCCCGCAAGACCGACTGGGAGGGATTTCGAGTGTACACCTCCTACACCACCGAGCCGGATGACTTCACATTGCTCGCCAGTTGGGACAGAAAAGACTTCAAGCGCTTCTCGTACCGTCCCCAGTTCAACGATTGGAAACAGAGCTCCGACCCGTTGACGGTCGCCGAGTGGCAGGCGGCTCTGCTCGTTCCATATTTTGATCCCATGCAGCATCCGCTGCCGTCGTTCGAGACCGCCTACCGCGACAGCGCCGTGGACACGATCCGCAACGTGCAACAGGAGATCGTCGACATCGTCCGCCATGAGCGGATTTCGTACTTCCTTCCCGAGGATGCGAACAATCTAAACACCTATGTCTCCGGCGGACGCACGGAAACGAACCTGATCCAACGCGTGGCGGAGCGCGATACGGTCGTTAATGGGAAGACGTGCACCTATGGAGTCTACGAGCTTGTGCTCGACAATCTCCTCGACTCCAAACCGCTCTATTTCTCGGTGACGACATTCGACTGGGGCGACTATGCCCGGTCGGTGGAACCGATGGAGTCCGCGATCGCGGCCCAGGCGGCCTTCGGGTTCCCGTTGTATTCCGCCGACGTCGTCGTCGACTCGGGCTTGAAGGTCTCGGTCTATCCCAATCCGTACAAGATCCGGTTCAAGGACGCGTACGGCGACTGGACCAACTATGTCGAGCAGGGGTACGAGAGACCGGGGAAGGGGACCGAGGAAGAACGCAACCGCCGCATCTGGTTCATCAATCTCCCCGACACCGCCGAGATCAACATCTACTCGTTGGACGGTGACCTGATCCGCAAGATTCTCCATCCCGATCCGTTTTTGACCACCTATTCCTCGGTGGTCGGCTGGGACCTGATTTCCCGCAACACGCAGGCGGTGACCTCGGGGATCTACATCTGGCGGGTCGATTCAAGGTTGGGGAAACAAGTCGGCAAGCTGGTGATCATCAAGTAGGGGCACGGCGTGCCGTGCCCGCATCCGCGATCCAAGATCGCGGGCACACGCATTCGCACGTAGGGCGGGCTCTGCCCGCCCGCAAGGGGCTGAAGCCCCTTGTCCTCGGTTGTTGCGTCGAATGACGGAAGCCGCGATCAGAGATCGCGGGCACACATCTCACGTCGCATCCGTAGGGGCACGGCGTGTCGGAGATCACGAGCGGAGTCGAGGGGCCGTGCCCGCCTGCAAGGGGCTGAAAGCCCCTTGTCCTCGGTGGGTGACCAAGTTGCAGCCCTAGAGGGGCGTTAGATCATAGCCCACGGCGTCAGCCGTGGGACGATGGTCCGCGACCATCGCAGTCCCGAGGGGCGAAAGAACATTGCCCATGGCGTGAACCATGGGAAAGGAATCCCACCCTTCGGGTGGGGCTCCAAAGCACATCAAAACGGGATCGGTGGGGACGCAATTGCTGTTGACCGATCTGGCGGCGTCGGGTTAATACCGAACGTGCTCCGTTTCCCCCGCCATAGCAAACTGCCGGTTCTGTTCTCTGCATTGTTTTGGGCATCGGCATCCGTGGTTGCGCATTCCGCCGATGACGCTTCGTCATCGAGCCCGACATCGTGGTTCCATGGCGAACGGACGGTGGAGTTGATCGCGATTGGAATCGTCGTGCTGGCCATTGCCGGGGCGCAGTGGTGGAGTAAACGACGCCGACTCCGCTTTCGCCGTCTGGCGCCGATGGAGGCGATCGACGATGCGGTCGGGCGCGCCACCGAGACGGGGACACCGGTCGTCTACATCACCGGCTGGGGGGGCGACATGGGGCGGCCGACGACCATGGCATCGATGGCGATTCTCTCCCACGTGGCGACGTACACCGCCGAATACAACAGCCGCCTCCTGGTACCATCGCATGACCCGATCGTCGCCTCGGTGGCGGAGGACACGATCCATCAGGCGGCCACGCTGGCGGGACGTCCGGAGTGGATCCAATCCAGCGAGGTCACCTTCGTGACGCAAAGCCAGTTCGGATATGCGGCGGCGGTCGATGGGCTCTTTGCGCGCGAGCGACCGGGCGCGGTCTTCCTCATCGGTTCGTTCGAGGGCGAGGCACTGATCCTCGCCGAAGGCGCCCAGCAGTGCGGGGCGGTGACGATCGCCGGTTCCGATTCGACGATTCAACTCGCCTTTTTCCTCGTGGCCTGCGACTACACGTTGATCGGGGAAGAATTGTTTGCGGCCCCCGGCCTGATTTCCGGTGATCCCAAGGTGTCGGCCGCCGTGCTGGCGCAGGATTGGCTCAAGTATGCGGTGCTGGCAGTCCTCTTGTTCGGGGCCGTCGGACTATTGGCGTTCCATGCCGACTTGAGCGCGTTGCTGTCTCGATAGTCACTTCCCGACTACCTCATGGGCACCCTGCGCGACAAGGCGGCCATCGCGACGGCCTCGGCGGCGGGAGTGTTCATGGCCGCGCAGTACTTTCTCGGCGCGCCGGCGGCGCAGTCTGTCTATCGTGTGCTCCTCGGGTGGATGCAGGTGGTGTTTGCGTGCGCGCTCGTGGCGGGCATCCTCGCCGTGATGCGCAGCCACATCATCACCATGTCACGCCGGCCCCGGGAACGATTCTATTCCCTCACGCTACTGGGGGCGATCGTCCTGACGGCCGTGGCGGGATTCTCAGGCGGGATCGACCGCGGTTCACTCTTCTTGTGGTTATTTGATCATGCCCAGGCACCGATGCAAGCGACCGTCTTCTCACTACTGGCGTTCTATATCACGTCGGCGGCATATCGCGGCTTTCGTGCCCGGACGGGGGAATCGACGCTGCTGATCCTGGCGGCGCTGATCGTGACGCTCGGGCGTGTGCCATTGGGCGAATACATCTCGCCGCATCTTCCCACGGCGGCACAATGGTTGGTGGACGTTCCCGGGCTGGCCGCCAAACGCGGCATTTTGATCGGCATCGGACTGGGAATGGCAACGACCGCGCTCAAGGTGATCGCCGGCGTCGAGCGCACGTACCTGGGGGGGCGCTGACATGCTCGGACGGCGTCTCCTCTTCGCGATTCTGGCGCTGGCCGTCATCGGCGTGCTCCTGGCACGTCTCCATTGGACGCAGAGAGTCTCACCCGAGACGAGGCAAGCGTTCGAGTTGATCGAATCGCTGGACTCCAGCGCCGTCGTGATGGTCTCATTCGATCACGAGGCCGCCAGTCTGCCGGAGGTGGGGCCGCTGGGCGAGGCGATCATCCGGCACTGTTTCCGACGCGGCGTCCGCATCATCGGGCTGGCGCTCTTCCCCGAGGGAACGGCCGCCGGATACGAGCTGCTTGCACGCGGCGCGGGCGCGTGCCATGCGCACGAGGGGAGCGACTGGCTGTATCTGGGGTATCGCCCGCAGTACACGGCCGCGATCCTCGGCATGGGCGAAGAGATTCGGGATGTGTTCTCTGCCGACTATGCCGGACGACCGCTCGATGCCACGCCACTGGGGCAGCGCATACACAACTACCGCGATGTGGCTCTGATCGTGTCGGTCGCGGACGGCTCGATGGCGACATACTGGGTCGAGTACGCCGGCGTGCGCTACCACGCCCGGATTCTGGCGGCGCTGTCCGCGGTCATGGTGACGTCGTACATCCCCTACTTGGAAGCAGGACAACTGGCAGGTCTTGTCGCCGGGTTCCGGGGGGCAGCCGAGTACGAACAGTTGCTGTCGCAACCGGGGGCGGGATCGCGCGGCATGGCCGCACAGACAGTCGCTCATGGGTTGATCGTGCTTTTGGTCATCGTCGGCAACCTGGAGGCATGGCGCGCACGACGCCGGAGAACCACGGAGGCGACGCATTGAGCTGGGAGACGACGCTCACCGCCCTGCTGACGCTGGCGATCTACACGTTTCTGGTCGGCGACAATCCCATCTACCGGTTCGCCGAGCGTCTCCTGGTGGGGCTGAGTCTGGGGTATTCGTTGGTGATCACCGTCCGGTCGGTGCTGATCCCACAGGCGGTCGCGCCGCTGGCGCGTGGCGATGCGACGGCGCTGGTACCGATCTTGTTGGGCGGCGCGATGTTCCTGCGCTTCTGGTCGCCTGCACGCCCCTGGTCGCGCATTCCGCTGGCGCTGGTCATCGGCGCCGGCGCCGGCGCCGCAATCCCGGCCATGCTGCAAGCCCGCGTCCTGGCGCAGATGGGCGCGACCATATCCGGCAGCACGACACTCGACGGCCTCGTGATTATGATTGGCGTGCTGGCCACGCTCACGTATTTCATTTTCTCGCGGGAGCATGCCGGTCTGACAGGGCATGTGACGCGGATCGGCCGCTACTTCATGATGATCTTCTTCGGCGCGACATTCGCGTACACGATCATGTCGCGGATGGCACTCTTGATCGGCCGCGTCGAGTTCCTGCTGGGGGACTGGTTAAAGTGGTTGTGAATCCGGACCAGGCGCCGAGTCGAAGATGATCTGCCCACGGTGCCGCAGCCAGATGGTCGAGCAGAAGCGGGTCTATCACCGCCAGCGCAAGTGGATTTGCCCGGACTGTCAGCGCGTGCGTTTCCAGAGGATCGTGCCGCGAAAACGGCAGACAAAGGCGAAGAAATGACCGGCACGGGCGGGACGATACGCGTCGGAACAAGCGGCTACTCCTTCCCCGACTGGGTCGGCACCTTCTACCCGGAGGACATTGCCAAGGGGAAGATGCTGGATCACTACGTTCAGCACTTCGACACTGTGGAAATCAACTCGACGTACTACCGCACGCCCCACCCGGCGGTGATGCGCAACATCGAACGCAAGACCCCGCCGGGCTTCGAGTTCATCGTCAAGACGCCGCAGACGTTCACGCACGAGCGGAAAGGAATTGCAGAGGCGATTCCTCCGTTTCTGGACGCCATCGCCCCGTTGGCCGAATCCGGCAAACTGGCGGGACTGTTGGCGCAATTCCCGTGGTCGTTCCGATACAATGATGCCAACCTCGACTACATCATTGGCCATGCGCCCCTGTTCGACGGGACGCCTCTCTTCGTTGAGTACCGCCACGACAGTTGGCTGGCACTGCCCGTCAAGGAGGCTCTCGCACGCGCCGGAATCGGCTATTGCAACGTCGATCAACCGCGCCTCCCGCATCTGCTCCCGCCCGAGTCGGCCGCGACCACCGATGTGGGATATGTGCGGATGCATGGGCGCAATGCGGCCCATTGGTGGGGGGGCGGCCCGCTGCGCTATGACTACGCTTACTCCGATCCGGAGCTGTCCGAGTGGGTGGGACGGTTAGACCAGCTCCGTCACCAAGTGGGAAAGGTCTTCGTGTTCTTCAACAATTGCCACCTCGGCCAGGCCGTGCGCGACGCGCGACGGCTCAAGGACATGCTCGCGGGCACGGCCCCTCGACTCCGCTCGTGATCTCCGACACGCCGTGCCCCTATGGATGCGACATGAGATGTGTGCCCGCGATCTTTGATCGCGGCTTCCGTCATTCGACGCAACAACCGAGGACAAGGGGCTTCAGCCCCTTGCGGGCGGGCAGAGCCCGCCCTACGTGCGAATGCGTGTGCCCGCGATCTTTGATCGCGGATGCGGGCACGGCACGCCGTGCCCTTACTTGATGATCACCAACTTGCCGATCTGTCGGCCCAAACGCGAATCGACGCGCCAGATGTAGATACCGGATACCACCGCCTGCGTGTTGCGCGAGATCAGGTCCCAGCCGACGATCGACGGATAGGTCGTCAGGAACGGATCGGGATGCAGAATCTTGCGCACCAGATCACCATCGAGAGTATAGATGTTGATCTCCGCGGTGTCCGGTAGATTGATGAACCAGATGCGCCGGTCGCGCTCGTCCATCACCGGCTTGCCGGGGGCCTCATATCCCTCACGATAGTAACTGGTCCAGTCACCGAAGGCATCCTTGAACTGGATCTTGTATGGATTCGGGTAGACCGACACCTGCAAGGCCGAGTCAATGACGACGTCGGAGGAGTACAGCAGGTGGCAGTATTGGCTGTTGGTGTGGGGGGACCCTTCCAACGTGGTCACATTGCGGACATAGTCGCCATAGTCATAGGCGGTGATGGCGAAGTAGAGCGGAATGGCGGCGTTCAGATTGTCGAGCGTCATTTCGTAGACGCCGTAGGTGAGCGTGTCGGCATCGATGATCGTGTCCTGCTCGCCGACCTTCTGGATCAGATTGTCCTCCCAACGGTCGGCGCCCCAGTAGCGGTTCCCCCGGTTGGCGTTCTCCGGGATCCAATACGAGTAGCGCAGCCGTGGGACGATCTCGATGATGGTCCCGTGCACGTCGACCACGGTGTCGATGATCGTGTCGCGGTAGGCGGTTTCGAAGGAGGGATGGGCATAGTTCGCGGGATCGAACGCCGGATCGTTCATGACAGCGCGCCATTGGTCGACGGTCAGCGGATAGGAGACTTGTTTCCAGTCGTTGGTCTTGGACTGATAGGCCCATCGGGTGAAGTCGTCCGGTTTATCCCAACTGGCGATCAGTTCATACTTGTCGTCGACATCGAAGCGGGAGGAGTAGACCCGGTATCCTTCCCAGTCGCGCTTGCGCGACAGTTGATCCCGGCTGGTCTCTGGAATCGCCCCATTCCAGCGGAGGGTGATCTTGTGCGGCGCGGTGCTGAACTCAAACGGCGGCGAGGGCGGCGCCTGCGGCCCGGCCCAATCGGGGACGCCGTCCCCTTTGTACCAGACTGTGTCACAGATGGTCCCGGTGGGATTGCAGTTGGTGAGATGATACTTCCCCCGATATCCATCGTTGTCGGTGTCGACACCGGGAGTGTCATAGAACCAGTCGGCGGTCTGTGCAATGGTGATGAGGTCCGAAAGATCAAGATTGTTCAGGTAGGCCTCAGGATCGACAGGCGACGCGTTTCGCAGGAAGTTATCTGGGAGTGTATGGAAATCACTTCCAACTGTGAGGGCGTACACGAACTCAACGGAATCGGCCGGGAGGATATCTTCGAACGGGCCAAAGGAAGTCAACAGGCTGATCTCATTGCCCAAAGCTATGGCACGAGCCATGGCTGCATCAGGAGGAGGGCTCCATCCCTGATCGGTGAAGTCGAGAGCAACATATGCTTGATCGTAGTCGATCTCGCCGTTGCTCATCATATGGTAGCGTCCCCGATCTCCCACAGGCCGCCCCAAGGAACCGGCAAAGCCGAAGCGATTACTATGCTGCCGTGGACCCCAAGAGTGCTCGGATGATTCTGTCCACCAATTGAAACTCACCAAAGATTCCGCTGGGGCACGGAGAATGCACACACCCAATACACCAGTCGGAGCATATCGCAAGAAAGACCCATTCCGCGGGTCGCCATCATTGTCTGCCCCCCACATGACATTGACTGTGTCTGTGGTTCCCGGCAGCGATCCGGGGACCACGTGCAGAAAACCCGTGATTGTCTCGAGGGATGAGTTGGGGAAGTCGTAGTTTACGACCCAAGGGAGCACGTACAGGCCAACACATGGCTGCCGTATTTGGTCTGAAGAGGTATTGAGTATCCAGTCCTGGACAATTATGAATCGGGCTCCATAGCCGCTCGTCCAAGCGTAACTGGTTTGGTGCACTTCAATTCCTAGGGGTATGTGGTTGCGGTTCTCCAATTCATCGAGCCCGCCCCGCGTCATCATCGCGGCGGTGTCCGAATATGAAGCAAAGCACTGTTGGTCGCCGGCGGCCATCGGACCATGACAGGGGGAACCAAGGGGCGAGGTTGACACGCAAATGGAATCGAAGCTCAGAAACTGGTTGCTGCGTGCGGTTCCCAGGGCCCCGCTCACGAGCGTGTCTGCGCCCTTGATGCCTCCAATCATTATGCCCGCGTGATGCAGGTAGTTGGTCTTTGTTCCTCCGTGGAATTCGAATGACGGGACCCAAGATATCCGCAGCGCGTCCATTTCCTGGCGGGGACGTATCTCGGTCGGGTAACCAATCCCCCCGCCGCTGCGCGTATGCGGGCTACTACCAATGACCCCATCGTTGGCTAGATAGAGCCAGACTTGACCGGCATAGAGGATTCTGGCATCCTCGACCGGGGTGGAGGCGTTTACCCCGACGGGCACCGGCAGAGTAAACGCAACCGTCGTCAAGACAACGAGTTGACGCGATGGTCGCGGCCGCGACGTGAGCACGGGCCTGCTCCTTATCATCCGGCTTTTTGAAGCCCCAACGGGCGATTTCCCTTGACAAGTAACATGAGGGGGGGGTACGCTGTCAACACGAATCACGCCTTTGTTGGAGTAGAGAAGGGTGAACTCCCTGAGATCTCCGCGGTTCATAAGGGCGACGCTGGCAACGGCGCTTGCAGTCGCGGCCACTGGACTCGCAGGATGGTGGTTTGGGTCCTTGTACGGCCGGAGTGTGGGCGTGCGCCAAGGGCACGCGGATCGAGAGAAATCACAGACTCTGCTGAAGGAGAGAATTCGCGGAATCAACATGGGTTCGCCGTTTCCTGACATTCCAGTGTGGTCGACGGACGACTCCACGGCGCAGCCGGTCACGGAGTGTATTCCGGGAGGTGGCGTGCTCTTGTTTGTATCACCCAGCTGCGATGAGTGCGCAGATGCTGTCGAGTCGGTATTCAAGACGTTCGCGTCCTTGGGGTCGGATGCTCGTGACGTTATCATTATCACTGACCGCGGCGGTCCGGTTGCCCACGCGTTCTTGCGCGACATTCACAGCCGTGGCGTCGTGTTGCCCGTATGGTATGACAATACCATGGCGCTGCGTCAGCAATTCGGAGTTGCGACTCGGACGGCATACTTCACGCTGGATTCGCACTCAGTCGTACTTGAGCTCGGCACGTGGAGTGACGATGACCGCGAGATTGACCATATTCTACGACGACCATAACCTGGCAGGGGCAAGAAGAAAGGGGGTGAAGAATCATGAAGAGAAAGACGCTGGCTCTGGCATTGCTGGCGATCTTTGCATTCACCTTCGCGTTCTCCGCTGCTGCCGCGCTCAAGGCCGAAGCTGCAGTGTGCGATGGGTGTAGCAAGTGCAAGGATCTGTCAACAGGTTGGTGGTACAACGATGGAAAGAAGGTGGGCGCGGATTGCTGGGAACACGTTTGCATCATTCCCGAGTGCGACGAATTCCCATAAGATCGACAATGGCGCACGTTCAGTATTGTTGTGTCTCTTGCCCGATACTGCCAGAAGACGAGCCGGGCTCAGGGATGGGCCCGGCTCGGTTGCTTTTCGGGATCGTGTGCAAAGAGAGGGGACGAAATCGAAGGTGGAGCACAGCCGATAATTTCAGTTGCGGGGCATTGCCGCGGCCGCTAACATTGGCTGGGGGCGTTCCCTGGGGGGCGATTCCCATCCGTTGGGGCAATGGGCACACGTCGTTGGTACAAGACGCTGTTACGGGCTGGTCTCGCGACCGTGTTCCTGTTGGGGCTGGCGCGGGTCTTGGAACCGTCGGTGACGGCGGAGTGGCATGAACGCAGCATCGAGCGCGAGCTGCCCCGGCAGTGGACCGAGCGAATCCCCGCCGCGACGACCGGTAAGAACCGGGCTCCCAAAGTCCGTTGCGCCGCAGCGATGGTCGTGGACAATACGGCGGGCGAGATCATCTACGCCCTGCACGCGCGCCAGACCCGCCCCATCGCTTCCCTGACCAAGCTCTTGACCGCGCTGGTGTTGCTCGAAAGCGGCGTTGACCTCAACCGCGAGACAGAGATTACCAAGGAAGATGCCGACGGCTCATCGCGGTCACGACTGCGTCCGGGCGAACGCTACACCTTGAATGATCTGCTGCATGCGGCGCTGATGGTCTCCGACAATCGCGCCGCACGCGCCCTGTCGCGATCGGCGGATATGCCCCAGGCGCGGTTTATCGCCCGGATGAACGACAAGGCCCGCGCCCTCGGCATGAAGGCGACGCATGTCGTGGAACCGACCGGCCTGTCGACGGACAACGTCTCGACGGCGTACGACTGCGCCATCCTCGTCAATGCCGCCCTCCAGAACGACCTCATCGCGACGATCAGCGCCTCGCGGGAATACACGATCGCGCCCCGCAACAAACGCCGGATCAGTCATCTGTCGAACACCAACCGACTCCTGTACTCCGATCTGCGTTTTGTCGGCGCCAAGACGGGATACATCGTCTCGGCCGGGTACTGCATCGGGGCACGCGCCCTGTCGCCGGACGGCGACGATGTCACCGCGGTTGTGCTGGGAGCGCGTTCATCCGGGCAACGTTTCCGCTCACTGGCCAATGCCCTGCGCTGGGCCTTCAACCTGACGCCCGCCGCATCGAAGCAGTGATAACAGAACCCGTGAGTCCGCGCCATGGGCAGCGAAATCGAAGGACAGATCGAGAAGCTCGTCAACACGCTGGAGAAGACCCTGGGGGAGTTGGAAGAACTCCTGGACACGCTGTCGGAACAGCGCGAGCAGGTTCTTCCGAAGCTGGATGCGCTGGCGCGCGATCAAGGCGAAACGCGTGGTGGTCTCCAAGAGCTGCGCGAGGCGATCGAGGACCTGAATCAGAAGATTGATCGCATCGCCACTCTGCGATCGTGATCTATCCGACTTGCCCCATTTCGTAGGGTGCGTGCTTCGCACGCACCGACAGCGGGTTGAAAACCCGCTGTCCTCAATCCCGGAAATCTCGGAGACGTGGGGCTCCAGCCCTTGGACGGCGGCGGAGCCCGCCCTACGAGACAATGGCAGCTATGGTCGGACGGTCAACCCGAAGCGATGCGTGGCACCCAGATCATCGCTGTAGGGAGAATAGGCATAGTCGACGCCGAACCGTCCGTCGGGAGTTTGCATGCCCAATCCGGCGGTGAAGACTTGGGTGTCATAGCCGAGTCGGACGCCGCCGCGCAGTGAGACTCTGGGATCCACCGCGTACTCGGATCCGAGATTCCATTTGACGTTGTCGCGGTCGGCGGTCACAAGCTCGGCACGCGCCGAGGCGCGACCGATCATCCAACGGCCGCCAAAACGGAAGATGCTCGGCATGCGGAACTCGCGGTCCTTGAATTTCGTGGCCGGGCCGACGTTCAGGAAGGCGCACCCCATCGTCACATTGCGGACCGGCCGATAGCGCAGTCCCACGCCGAGAGTGAATCCCTGAGCCGTTTCCAGGTTGATGTTCTCGGCGACATAGGCCGCGGAAAGCCCGACGGCGAGGCGATCATCCACCCGGCGTGCCAGGGCGCCCTGAACCACCGCGTTGGAGCCATCAAACAGAGCGAGCGGCTCATCAGAGGGCCCGGTGCGCATGGGAATGTCGCTCGTCCCGACGTAGCCGACACGGGCCCCGATCGACCACGCGTGCAGCGGCACAACGGCCGCCACGTACTCGCCACGCGTGTCCAGATAGAAGACATTGTGCGCGAACGAAACCGCGACACGCGAGACGTCCACGAGGGCGGCCGGATTGTATTCCGTGACAAAGGCATCCTGATCGTCCCCGACCATTGTCTCCGCCAGACCCACGGCGCGGGCGCCGCCGCCGATGGTCAGAAACGCGAAACCGGGCTGAGTGTCGTCGACGGCGGTGGCGGTCCCGGCGCAGAGTACCAGAAGCACTCCGATCAACCATGCGGCTCTTCGCAACACGTCGGCCCCGGGCGCGACTGGGATTGACGGACGCATAGAATAGCTATCGGCGCAGGCAGCCACAACCGCACCCTGACACGGCACGACCGGAATCAAAAGCGGACACCCAACGAGAACAAATGCTCGGCATCGATGTCGTCGGGTTGAACGGCGAACGCATAGTCGATTGCCAGTCGCACGCCGGGACGCAACCGGGGCTGGAATCCCGCGCCCAGAGTCAGATCGCCATCATCCATCCCCGCGCGCACCGCAAAGAGAGACTGCACGGTGACCTCGCCGCCGCCATGCCAGCGTGTCCCCTGCTTCTCGTCCACGTCGGTGTCGAACGCCAGCAACGCGCGCCCCTGCCAAAAGACCAGCGCCACCCCGGAGCGGACCAGAAGCGGGAACTTCTCCTCAAAATCCGAGCCCGTGTCTTCCCCCTGTTGGGTCCAATACTCGGACGTGGTCCAAGGGTACTTCTCATTGAGGCGTTGCAGGGACAGGCCGACTCGGACCTCGGGAGGGATGGTCACGGCCCGGGTCGCCGGACGCAACCGGTAGCGCAACTGCGTGCCCACATCGAATCCGACAGTATAGGCGTTGATATTGGCGATATTATGCTGAAGGTAACGCAGGTTTAGCCCGACCGACCACGCGAGCGGCGAGTGGCGCGGCGTGAAACGCCGCGCGAATGAGAACGCGAACGCGTTGGAGTAGTCGGAGATTTTATCCCCGGGAATGCCATCCTGATCGAATGTGTACAGATCGCCCACGCCGGCGTAGATCCATGACAGACCCATCGCCGCCTCTTCCTTCCCGAACGGATGAACAAAGCTCAGGTACCCGGCCTGGCGGTCGAAGCTCATCCGCCGCATGGCCGCCTCAAAGCCGTTCTCGCGCATCTGGGCGACACCCGCCGGATTCCACCAGAAGCCGGTGGGACCTTCGGCAATCGCCGTGAAGGCGCCACCCATCGCCACCGGGCGCGCCCCCACACCCCATGCGAGCATCGCCGTCGGTTGTCCGCCGGTGTCGGCGGCACGGGAGGAAACGGGCGGCCATACGGTCGCCAACGCCAGAACCAGGGCAGCGACACAATGCCTACGGCAGAATCCCGGCAATCCCATCAGCACGAGCGTGCGAAGGACACCCTCACCCGATCCGCCTGCGGCGGATCGACCCCTCCCGGAGGGAGAGGTTATCATTCCCCCTCTCCCTTTCAGGGAGAGGGCCGGGGTGAGGGTCGTGTGAACTCTGCTCATTCTCACAAAGGCACTACGGAATCACGGCGATCTTACACCAGTGAATATCGCCGTTGCTATACTTGATGACACAAAAATAGGTGCCGACGGCGACGATGTCGCCGTCGCCGTTGCGCCCGTCCCACAGATCGGTCTCATCGTACTGCCGTCCGGCCTCACGCTGCAGGCCACCGGCCAGGACCCGCACGACGCGATTGGCGAAGTCGTAGAGCGTGATCGTCACCGGTCCGCTGACCGGCGGGCGGTAGTGCACGCGCAGTCCCCCGGCCGTGAGGTTGGGCGAGAAGGGAACCGGCGTGGCATAGGCGCCGCCTTTGCCACCCGGGACATCCGCATCGACGGCGGCGAAGGTCCGACGCACCGCCCGGGTGTGACCCTGCCGATCCAGAATCGCCATGCCGTTCTCAGTGGAGACCCAGACGCTGTCGCCGACGACCGCGACGCCAAAGACCTCGACGGTCGTGTCGATCACCGCACCGCTGACAGGATCCACGAAGTTGTTCAGTGTGTCCCACGTGATGCCGCCGTTCGTCGAGTGCAGCAGTCCCTGTGAGGATGCCGCCCAGACGACGGAACCATCGAAGGCGAAATTCCACACCTGATGCCCGGTGATCGGAACCGACCAGGTCAGCCCGCGGCTGCGGGAAACGGAAATGCCGTCGCGCTCGCTCGAGGACACATAGATATTGGTGTAGCGCCCCTGTCCGGTGCCCTGAGTCGCCGCCCAGAGGGCCTGTGTGCCGCCGGGCTCCGGCTGCACCGCCAGCGCGGTGACGAAGTTCCCCGATAACTGGACGAAGTTGCCGGTGGCCGTATCGACTCCGAGTTGAACATACCGCTGATAGAAATCGAATTCATAAGGATCAGGGTTGGAGAAGATGCGGGTCCAGGAGGCACCCTGATCGGCGCTTCGCACCAAACCGGAATCAGACCCCACCCAGAGCACGGCCAGACTGTCGCCGCCCGAGAAGTTCTTGGCCATCACGGTCGTCACGGCCCGGACACGACGACTGACACGGAGATTGTTGATCAGTGCCTCATACGTGTTGACATAGCTGACGGTGTCGAGACTCCGGATGTGGCCGAATACCAGACCGCTGTCGGTCCCGAGGTAGAACTGGCAGCCATTGAACGCCACGTCATTCACCGGCAGAGCCCGGCTGGAAACCCGCCACGTTGTCCCGGTATCATGGGAAACCGCGAAACCGTCGCGGCCAGTCCCGATGCCATTGGAACGATTGAGACTCCAGATGCCATCGGGGTATTCACAGGCCGCTCCCACTTGGTATGACAACCCCACCACGCGCTGGCTCAGCCCGTCGGCGGGCGTACCGACATACAACGAATCGAATCCCGTCAGCAGAGAATCCCCAATCAGCGTGTGGACGAAGATGCCCCGGTCGCGCCCCACATACAGGCGGGTCGTATCGCCGGACACGATCGGCAGGAGCGCATAAGCGGGACGGGGGTCGATCTCGCCGACCAGGTGGCTGGGATCGCGCAGTCCGATCAGACCGCCTTCTTCGGCAGCGACCCAGACATGCCCGGCGGCCAGCGCGATCGCCACCGGCCTGTGATTCGATCCAATCGTCCCCGACGGTCCGATCGCATTCCAGTCACGCCCACCGTTGTAGGAATAGGCCAGCCCGGCGCCGCCGCTGCGGTCGGGAGTGAGAACCCCCGCCCAGATCGTGTCACCATGAGCCGCCACGGTGCTGATCCGGTCGGACGCAAGACCATCGGTGGACGAGTAGAATGTCCGCCATGAGTACCCGCGATCGGGTGTCCGTGACAAACCCCGCTCGGTGGCGGCATAGAGCCGAGTGCTGTCGAGGAACAAGTCGGCGAACGCCGATCCGGTCACTTTGAGGGTATCGTTCAGGTATATGTACTTGATGATCCCGTAGGCCGTGCCGACATAGACGGCGGCCGACTCCGCCACCGCGGTGTCGACGGCCAGCGAGAAGACGCGGTTGTTCAGATCCATGAAGCTCTGGTTCTCGAAATCGGACTGCGCCGCCGCGTCGGGAAAGATGTTCCTCCAGGTATTCCCGTCATCGGTGGTGATGACCAGGCCGCCCGCGAAACACCCGGCCAGCGTCGCTTGTCGAAAACGCGCCAGATCATAGGCGAGCATGAACGGTTTCGATGCTTGCTCACCCGCCGGGGACTTGTCGACCCAGCGGTCCGTGCCGGCATCAAGACGGAAGATCCCATCGCCGAAACGTACCGTGCGTCCCTCGACCACTTCGGTGTGGCTGGCCGCCGCCCAGACACCGTTGTCGAAGGCATTGAGCGCCGGAATCTCGGCGCTGGCCAGTCCGTCCGCCGTGGCATAGGTCTTCCACGTCTTGCCTGGCAGAGTCAGCCGACTCACGCCACGCGCTGTGCCGGCCCAAAGGTCGGGTTCCGCGTAGATGAGATCGACGATGCTGTTCGAGCCGGGTACTGTATCGCTGGTGACCAGAACGGACTGCTGCTGAGGACCGACATTCCATTGCCGCGGCAGCACGGCGGAGATCGCTGAGACCGCCGGGACGAACAGGCAGACCAAGACACCCACAGAGACCGGGCGCCAACTCGTCGAGGACATCGGGTGGCGAGCGCCGTTCTTGATTGTTACTGGTGGTCTCAGAAGCGCAGGTCCCCCGTCAGAGGAGCGAATCTCGGCGTTGGAATGCGAAGGGTCAAGTGCTTTCTGCCACGAGATATACAGGAGGTTGTTGGGATCTCAATTGGCCGGAGAGAATCTCGGCGATGCCCCAGCGCAGCCCACGCACGGACACGGTCACGCGTGCAGCGTCCAGACGGTTCAACACCGACGCCCACAGGAAGGTTCCAGCGGTGAGAACGCGGGCCCGGGCACGGTCGAACGGGACCAATGCCGCCAACTGGTGCGTACTCATCCCGGCAAACTGAACGGCCATGCGGGCGATCCAGCTGCGAGTCAGGGCCATGCCGTGGACGCGTGCTGGGTCGAACTCCCGTAGCCCCGCTTTGATCGTGGCCAGTGTCGTGATCGTGCCGCCGACGCCGACGAGACGGCATGACTCCGGAAACAGACCACAGTTGAGTTTGGCGACAGCCGCATCGGCCTCGCGTCGGTAGAAATCGGCGCGCTGGTTGGAACGGCGGGGATGGGCACCCTGCCAATACCCAGTCAGCCACGCCGCCCCGCAGGGAAGTGAACACGTCGTGCCGGTGTGCGGATCGGTGATCTCTGTGGATCCGCCGCCGAGATCGACGACGAGCGTTGGTCGATCGGCAGCACGGATCCCGCCCATTGCCCCTTGGGCCGCCAGCAACCCTTCCCGCCGTGATGACAGCACGGTCACAGGGCAATCGGTCGCCTCTGTCAGGGCGGCGACGACTTGGCGACGATTTGCGGCACGGCGAATCGCCGCGGTGCAGACAATCGCGCCCCTGTCGCACTGGTGGCGCTCCATCAGGCGACGGAACCGTTGCACCACGCGGATCGCGCGCCGCATGGCCGCCATGGAGAGGGCGCGCGACGACGGGGCATACGACAGATCGACGTTGCGGCGCTCTTCCATGATCGACACCAATCGCCCGCGACGCCTCTCGGCGACAAGAAAGAGCGCCGAAAATGTGCCGAGGTCGCAGACGGCGACGCGGTGGGGCGTGCTCCTCATGGAAGTCCCAGGCGCGTGGACACATGGGCACGGCAGGCCGTGCCCCTACCGATCAGGGCGTGTTGAAAGAGCCAGAACGGTGGCGTCGCCGCCACACACTGTGTGTGCCACCCGCCCTCGGCTGGCGCACATGCGAACAACATACGCCACGCGAGGGCACGTGGCGTGCACGGCGCTGATTCGGGATCCGGTTCTTTGATCTGGCCCATTCATCATGGGGCACATCCTCAGAAGGATTCACCCGCCCAACTTCTCTTTGAAGACCCGCGTGATCTCCGGGAGATAGGCAAAGAGGTCGCCGACGATTCCGTAGCTGGCGACATTAAAGATCGGGGCATCGGGATCCTTGTTGATGGCGACGATGACGCGGGATGATTGCATGCCCACGAGATGCTGAATCGCCCCCGAGATGCCGCAGGCGACATAGAGCTTCGGATTGACGGTCTTGCCGGTCTGTCCGACCTGCTTGTCGTACGGTACCCAGCCGGCGTCGACAATCGCGCGGGACGCCCCGGCGGCCGCGCCCAGAGTCTTGGCCAGCTCTTCCACCATCGCGTAGTTCTCCGCCGCCCGCAAGCCGCGACCACCGGAAACGATGATGTCGGCTTCCGTGAGACTGACTTTCCCGGCGCCTGTGGACTCCGAAGCGACCACCTCCACGCGGGCCGGACCAAGGCCATCCACAGACCGTGCTTCCACAGAACCCTTCGCGTCACCCATCGGAGCTTCTTCATTGGACTTGGGGCGCATGGTGACCAGCCAGGGACGTCGATCTGAGAACTCGTACTCGGTGAACGCCTTGCCCCCATAGGTCGCCTTGACCACCGACAAGCGGCCGTCCGTGAGCTGGACCCCGCCGGCGTCCGCCACAAGACCGCAGTCCAGCATCGCCGCCACACGCGGAAACAGAGCACGCCCATACAGACTGGCGCTGCCCAAGACGAGATCGGGCCTGTCGGCTCGTATCCAGCGCGAGAGAAGATCGGCCTGGAGGTCATCCGCGAACGGCCCCAGCGAGGGGTCATCGGCGACCAGCGCCCGGTCGGCCCCGCGGGCGGTCAGAGCGACCGCGGCATCGCCGACTTGGTGGCCGAATAGAACACCTGTCACGGTGCCTGATGAGGCATCCGCCAAACGTCGCGCGACTGTCAGCAACTCAAAGGCGCTACGCGCCACGGTACCATTCTTCTGCTGAGCAAAAACCCAGATCGACAACCCTCCCATGTCTACTCCTTTGGTTCAGGCCCAAGACGGGCGGAAGATCCGTCGAACAATCGCTCCACCGTCGCGATGATCTTCACCAGCGGCTCGCCGGCCCGCTCCGCTGCGACCCGGCAATCATCGTATTCCGCAATCCCGCGCCGACCGTGCGCCGTCCGCGCGACCTTGACACGAATCGCCCCCCAGGGTGTATCGATGGCGACAATCTCACGCGGCAGTTTCGTACGCCAGACCGGAACCCAGCGCACCCCCAGCGACCCTGTCTCGGTGAGAATGACATCGGCGATCGCCGCTCGCGACGGCGCATCACAGAGCGCTTCCACACGGTGCCCGCGCCGGTTTTTTTTCATGCCGACGTCGGAGATCATCACGTCTACCGCCCCGGCCGCACGCAGCCGGTCGGCGAGCCAATCAAAGACCTCCGGCCGCGTGTTGTCAATGTCGCTGGTCGCCAACCAGAGGAGGTCCGTGTCGACGGGAGTGTCGACATGACCGAGAGTCGCGCGCACGAGATTGGGTCGATCCGAGAAGGTATGTGTCCCGGCGCCGTAGCCGACGCGTTCAGGTGTCAACATGACTTGCCGGGAGAACTCCGCCACTTCGGCGAGAATCGCCGCCGCGGTCGGGGTGGTTGTCTCTCCCAACCCCGAGACAAGCTGCACCGGTTGACCCTGCAGGATCGCCATGACCGCCGGAGCCGGGTAGACAATCGGTCCATGCGCCGACCGGCCGACACCTGAACCAAGGACCAACGGCGCGCAGTACACGGCATCGATGTGGAGTTCCGCCAGCGACCAGACGACGCCGATGATGTCGATGAGCGCGTCATTGCCGCCGACTTCGTGGAAGTGAACGCGCTGGGGAGTCGACGCGTGGACCGTCGCCTCCGCTGTCGCCAGCCGCTGAAAGATCGCACGGCATCGCGTTCGGACCCCTTCGGACAGGTCGCCTCTGTCCAAGAAGTCGTCCACCTCGGCCAACGTCCGATGCTTGGCTTCTGCGGCCACTTCGACTCGCAGACGTTTGGCCGCGATCCCGCATGTGGTCACCGGCTCGACATACAATGCGAATGGGGACGGAACAATCGGCCGCAACGCGGCGGCCAGTGCCGTCGCATCGATCCCCAGATCGATCAGTGCCGCCAAAAGCATGTCCCCGGCGGCGCCCGATTCTCCATCGATGTAGAGCGCGCGTCTCACGCCGCCACCACCGCTGCCGCGGCGCCTCGGAGGGCGTCGCGATCCAAGGCAACGTGCCGGTCCAGCCAGTCATCGCCTTCGCAACGAGGCAGATCGGGGTGATCCGCCAAGTAGCGGACAAACAGAGACCGGATATCCGCGAGCGACTCCAGGTTCATGAAGATCGCTTTCAACTCATGTGTGTCGGGCCACCCGCGGAGGTACGCCGCCATCGTCTTGCGCTGGCTGCGCACAATCACGTCGGGGATGGCCGATCCGGCGACTTTGTCTCGCAGGTGCATCCATGCCAGCGTCAGTCTGTCGGCAATCGACGGCTCGGGCAGCAGACGACCCGTGGCGAGGTAATGGTTGATCTCAGCGAAGATCCAAGGGCGTCCCAAGGCGGCCCTCCCGACCATGACCGCGTCACAACCGGTCTGCCGGAGCATCGCTTCGGCCCGCTCGGGAGAGGTGACATCACCATTGCCGATTACCGGGACGTCGGTCACCGCCGCCTTGAGACGGGTGATGTACGACCAGTCGGCGGTCCCCTGGTAGTGCGGACCCCAGGGACCATCGACCCGGGTCCGGGCATGAAGCGTGATCGCCTGCGCCCCGGCCGCGACCGCGCGTTCGGCCGCTTCTTCGAATACGAGAGTCTCTCTGTCCCAGCCGGCCCGCATCTTGACCGTCACGGGCAGCGGCACGGCCTGCACTGTCTCGGAGACGATTCGGCCGAGGAGATCGAGATCCTTCAATATGGCGGCGCCGCCATTGCGGCCGACAACCTTATTCGCCGGGCACCCGAAGTTCAGATCGATGATATCCGGTGAGAGCTCAGCCAGCAGGCGAGCAGACGGAGCAAATGTCTCCGTGCGGGCGCCAAATAGCTGGAAGGCAACGGGATGCTCGTCCTCACCCACAACCAGCTTGTGCTGTTGGTTCATGGTTTTGAAGACCAATCCATCGGTCGATAGAAACTCGGAATAGACAATCGCGGCACCGAAGCGACGGCATAAACGGCGAAACACGGAGTCGGTAATCCCCGCCATGGGTGCCAGCACCACCCGCCCTGTGACCGTCAAGTTTCCGATCCGCATGACGAAAATATAGTAGTCAGCGGCGCCGACAGCAACGTCGGGCCGAAGCGGCTTGGGATTGTGGGGAAATTTCGGCGCGGGCCATCACGGCGCCGACGCCGGTATGGCGCCAGAACCATGTCATGCGGTGGCTAATACGGAGGAGGCCATGACGGAAATCGTGGTTCGCTACGAGGACAAGATCATTGAACGGGTCATCACCGAAAAGAAGCGCATCTCCATCGGCCGCAACTCCGACAACGACGTCGTTCTCGACAACCGCGGCGTGTCGCGACGCCACGCCACCATCGAAATCAACCCCCAGGACGCCGTCCTAATCGACAACGAATCCCTGAATGGGACCTTCGTCAACAACCGCCGCGTGGAAGAGGAAATCCTCAAGGACGAGGACGTCATCACGATCGGCAAGTACACGTTGGTGTTCCACCCGCAGGCGTCCCATGACACCAAGATGTCGGACCTCGACGGCACCATGACGCTGAACACCAAAAAGCAGCGCGATCGGCTGGCCTCCGACCGGCGCGACCGGGAGGTCCTCGCCCGGGCCGGTGGATCAGCCGTGTTGATCGGGGAGGCGGGCACAGACATCGAAGAGATCCGTCTGGGCGGGGCCACGATCACCTTCGGTAAGGCGAACTTCGTCAACGTCCGCGTCTCCGGATGGTTCGTTCCCGACATTCAGGCCAAGATCACGCCGGAAGACGGCCAATACATATTGAACAATCTCGGGCATCGCCAGAAGACGCGCGTCAACGGCGTGGCCGTTGACCAGGCCGCACTGAAGAACTCTGATTTGATCCAGATCGGACGGTCGGTGTTCCGTTTCGTGGCGGGCGGCGCCGCGTAGGCCCGTCGGGAGCAGAGTCACTCCATGAATCGTCGCACACGGTTTGGCGGTTTCAAGCTCGGAGCCGAAAACGTCCTGCTGCGGCGGTTCGCGCCGTATCTCCTCTACGGCCTCATCACGCTGCTTGTCGTCGTGTTGTCGCTCGACAATCACCGCTGGCTGGCCACCGTGGAATTGGCAATCCAGGACATGATGGTCACACTGGGACGGCGCCCGGAGCCGCCCAGTCAGGTGATTCTGGTCAACGTCGATGACGACGCCGTGGCCAAGCTGGGACAGTGGCCATGGAACTCCGAGCGCGTCGGCTACCTCGTGGGGATGCTCAACGAGTACAAGCCGAAGGCGATCGGACTCGACCTGGAACTGCCGGAGAGTTTCGACGAGGACACGGCCGGAAACCAGTTCCTCGCCGAGATGATTGCCCGGGCCGGAAACGTCGTCCTGCCGATGCGCTTCACACTGGCGGAGAGCGACCGACTCAGTCCTGCCGCCCCCGACCGCATCGCCAAGTCGGCGCTCATTGTTGTCGATGAAGCCGGCCGTATGCTCAGTCTCCCCTACCCGACGGCCGGTGCCGTTTCGGCTCCGTACGCGGAAGTCTGCCAGGCGGCGTGGGGGTTGGGGCAGATCAATACCTGGCAGGACGTTGACAGCAGGATCCGTCGCGATCCTCTGGTCGTGAACTACGAAGGAATCTACTATCCGTCCATGGCCTTGCAGTTGGTGCGTCTGGCCACCGACGCGCCGCGCACGCAGGTGCGGATCGACCCCGGTCGCGGCGTCGACGTGGGCGCGCTGCATGTCCCCACCGACGAGGCCGGGATGTTTCGGATCGACTATCGCGGACCGGCAGGGACGATTCCCTCCATGTCAGCCGCGAAGGTGCTCGAGGGACTGGCGGACGGACATGCCATCACGGGCAAGATCGTCGTCGTGGGCGTCACCGCCTCGGGATACGGCACGGCGCTGCGCACCAGCTCCTCGTCGACCATGCCGCGCGCGGAGAAGATCGCCACGGTGGCCGCCAACATGCTGGACGGTCGCTACATCACGCCCGTGAATATGTCGCAGTTCCTCGATCTTCTGATTTTGGCGGCGATCGGGGGATTTTGCGCCATGGTTCTTCCCCGCGTGGGTCTCACCTACCGGTTGGTGATCCTGTTTGTCTTGGGCTTTGCCCTCTTGAATCTCAACTTCATACTCTACACGTCATTCAAACTGGTCACGAAGACCCTCTACCCGACCTTGGAGGTCGTGGCCTTCTTGATTTTCGCGCCGTTCGTCAAGCCGATCGAGACGATCCTGCAACCAAAGCAGCGGGCCCGAACCAAGCCACGCGCCAGACACGCGAAACTGACAGACGAGGCAGACAAGCCGAAGCCCGTGAGCACTCCGGCGGCGACCGATGCTGTCCCCGTGCGCCATGTACGCGAGGGCGCACCGGCGGGAGTGATCAGCGGCCTGTCGGAAACGGTGGTTCTGGATGTCAGCGGGCAAACGGCGACGGCGTCGAGCGGGAAAGTGAAGATCGACCGGCCCATTGAGCTGACGCCGACATTCGAGCCGCTATCGTCCGACGTTGGTGATGGCACGGCGGTCCAACCGCGAGACGTCATGAATGTCAGCCCCTCCCCGATGGGGCTCGACAAGGAAGCCGACTCACCCGTCACGACCGGAGCAGCGGCGCCTGGTGTCACCGATCTACAGCGACTCGGGCGCTATGAGATCCTCGGCATGCTCGGTGAAGGGGCGATGGGGACCGTCTACAAGGGCAAGAATCCGGCGATCGGCCGGATGGTCGCCCTGAAGACCATCCGCGCCGGAGCGGGATTCAATCCCCATCAGGCCCGGGAACTGCGCGAACGTCTGGTGCGCGAGGCGAAAGCGGCGGGCAAGCTGTCGCATCCCAACATTGTCACGATCTACGACGTCGGCACCGAGGGTGATCTCGACTACATCGCCATGGAGTATCTCGAGGGGTACACGCTGGAGCAGGTCGTCCGCAAGAAGGTCCAGTTGAACTTCCGCATCCTCGCCAAGATGCTGACGCAGGTCTGCGACGCCCTCGAATATGCGCACAAGGCCGGGATCGTGCACCGCGACATCAAGCCGGCGAACATCATGGTTCTGGACGATTTCAAGGTGAAGGTCACCGACTTCGGCATCGCGCGGTTTGAATCGTCATCGATGTCGATGACGCAGACCGGCGTGGCGGTCGGGACACCGTACTACATTTCCCCCGAGCAGTTGCGGGGCGGGACGGTCGACCGCCGTTGCGACATCTTCAGTCTCGGCGTGGTCGCCTATGAGCTTCTCACGCACAAGCGGCCGTTCAGCGGCGACAACATCTCGCAGTTGATCTTCGCCATCACGCAGACGAACCCCGAACCACCCTCCAAGATCGATCCGAACATCCCCGGCCTGCTGGACGTCGTCATCAGCAAGGCCCTCGCCAAAGACCCGCGCGAACGCTACCAGACCGCCGACGAGATGGCGCACGACCTGGCCGTCTTCGTCGAGGACCTGGCCGGCGCGAAGGCGTTCCGGGTTTAGCGACACAAAATACCGCAGCCTGGAAGGGTTCGTGCTTCGCACGCACTGCCAGCGGGTTGAAGACCCGCTGTCCTCAAGGCCAACGGTCTCGCGGACAGGGGGCTTTCAGCCCCCTGTGGTGGGTGCAAGGCACCCACATTGCGACCGCGGCACCTTAGACAAACCCGGACCAAGGTCCGGGCTACTTCACGATACGGTGCAGCTCACCCCGGTGAGCCCTCCCGCCCGATGACCATCGAGAGGTTCCGACACAGTTGATGATGGGCTTCGTTGATCTCCAGGTTGCTTAACTTGGCCGCGGTCTCTGCGGGGAGTCGGTCGGGCGGCACGCTTTGAAGCAATAGGGCGGTTTCATCCTCGGAGAACTCGCCCCGATCCTCGTACCAGCCCAGCACGGCCCTGTTCTCCGGGCATTTGGTCTGGCATTCCATGCAGCCAACCAGACAATGGTGCCACGACGGGTCGATCCATGACGGGAAATCGCCGTCGGCCTCATTGTGATATGTCAGGCAGATCTCCGCGCGGAGCAGGAAGCGATCGTCGCTGATCGCCCCAGTGGGACAGCACCGCAGGCAAGCGTCGCAGGTGTCGCACAAATCGAGTGCCTTGGGCTCGCGCCAGGGATCACCATCGCACGCAAGGTCGGTGAAGGCGCCGACAAGCTGGAGGTAGCTCCCCATGCCGGGAACATAGCAGATGTTGTTACGTCCGTATTCTGCCAAGCCGCTGCACACTGCGAGGGTCTTGAGCGGGAGCCGTGGTTTCGCCAGCCGATGTCCCTCGCGCCCCAGCCAGTCGGCCAGCATGGCCTGAACACTCTCCGTTCGGGGGGTGTAGCTCACGTAGGTCGGTGGTATGATGATCGGCGTGCGTTTCCCCTGCCAGTGGAAGAAGAGTCGCATCGGCGGCGTGGGCACAGCCACGATGACGATCGAGCGCACGCCGGGAAGGTCGGCGGGCGGATCGAACGAGAAGGAACCGAAGTGACTCCGGTAGAGCGCCTCGTCCAGAAGCCCATCCTCATAGCGACCGCGGATCGCACCGCGCAGATCGGCCAGTCGCTCAACGGGGACGATCCGGCTCTTCCATCCCTGCGCCTTGATCATCTCGGAGAATCGCTCCGTCGCCGGTTCCATCTCAGTAGTTTCCTACGATTGTGTTCGGCGGATGTTTCGGGGCGGTGAGTCCAAAGCCCATGTTGCTACCTCAGCCTCAGTCTACGGCGATGACTCGCATCGGAGACCTGTAGCCTGGTGGACAGACGGCCGATGGTCATCACCACCAAGAGGAGGCCGCAGCCACCCTGAAGGATAGACACAGCGCGAGCCCAACCTGCCGGTGTTAGATCACCGTAGCCAATGGCCAGCTGCGTGATGGCACTGAAGTAGAGCGGTGAAAACCAATCCAGCGGGCGGGGTATCTGCGGCATTAATGCTGTCGGATCTGACGCATAGATGCCAGCAAAGCAGACTATGAGTTCACCGTAGTTCATGATGCCCAGCACCAATCTGCGTCTGATAGAGTAGAAATTGACGATGGTCTTTGCCTTGGGATCCCAGAGACCTTCTCTAAGATCACCCCGCAGGTTTGCGAACGTGATATTCACAATCCGGAGCGCGAGCGTCCCAATCACAGCTACCTTGACCAGCGACGGAATCTCCAACGAGGCGATCAGCAAGAGCACGGGCGAGAGGATCCACCAGATGATCGTCATTATGTCCGCGTGGCGAGCTTGTCTCGATCGAGATGACAGCGACTGCTCTCGTGCCGTATAGTCCTTGGGATCATAGAACCTCGTCAGAATGGAGGACCATTTGCCCACAAAGTCGACAAGTCGCATCACTTCACCGGCGAGCCCCAATCGGCTAGAAGAAGAGAGCGATTCGGCAAGGCGCCTCGTCTCATGAGAAACGTCTGGTCTGGGTTCTGTCATTTCGTCCCCCACGCTCCCATTCTGGTCTACCCTCGGGCTGAGCGCGAACCCAATGGTCCATGCGATCATTCGGTACTGAGTGGAACACATCCCGCTGGCGCGGGCGAACCTCAGCCCAAGGGCTGACGGGCACACGAACTAGAGTCGCGCATTCCTTGGTCAGCACGGAGCGCAACGGCGGGCGGAACCCACCCTACGAGGCTGGGCTATCGTCGTCTTTCAGCAGGCCTTCGGCCAGGGAGAGGGCGACGCCGGAGAGCATGACTTCGACGCCGAGTTTGGTGAAGTCGCCGGAGATGAGGTCGCGGGTGACATTGGCGTAGAGCGAGCAGGCGGCTTCGCGCTCGACGACCAGCCCGGAGAGGCGTCCGCCGGACTCGCCGACAAAGGTCACCTCGCCCAGTTCCTCCGAAGTGACATACCCGGTGCAGTTGTGCAACTGCAGATGACCGCCGGAGGTGTAGACGACTACCATCGAGCCGAGGTGGCGTCCCAGACGGGTCTCGGGGTAGAGTTCCAGGACCAGCATGCGCCGGTCATGCCCGCCGATGAGTTTCAGGCGGTGATGATCGGCCTCAAACGTCCGTTCGACCGGCTGCAAGCAGGCCGCGATCTTTTCAATATCATCATCGGCAAACATGGTCGATCTCGTCGCAGTGGAGGATTCGGCTAAAATCCGTCCGGGGATACGTCACAACTCACGACAACCACCCAATCTGTCATCCCGAGCGGAGCGAGGGATCTGCTGTTGTCTTCTTCCGTCTCACGGTGTGGGGAAAGCAGATTCCTCGTCGCGTGCCCGCCAATGGCGGGCCCTGCTCCTCGGAATGACAGTGAACGTGACCTTCTCATAGGACCATCTACGCGCCCGCGGGAGGTTTGTTGCCCGGACCCTCCAATTCGCGCGGCGGTGTCGATTGTGCGGGCGGCTTCTTGTCGGGCTCATTCATCGAGCGGCTCAGTTCGTCCTGCGTCTCCTGCATGGCGCGTTTGAATTCGCGCATCCCCTTGCCGAGGCCATGGGCAATGTCGGGGATCCGTTTGGCACCAAACAAGAGGAGCACGGCCAGGAAGATCAACAGCAGTTCCTGTACGCCGATGCCGCCGAGCATCATCGACCTCCGACCATTCTCACCGCACCAGGAGCGTCCGGCAACACGGGCAAGAGATCCCTCACCCGCTTGGACCTCCGGTCCAAGCGACCTCTCCCGGAGGGAGAGGTTATCAAATCCCCTCTCCCCTCTGGGGACAGGGTAGGGTGAGGGGTCCACCCATCAGTTCTTCTACCACAATGCGATGTGTCGTGCATGAGATTCTTCATGGGTCGGGAAGACGTTACAGATACCACCAGCGGAAGTAGATCAAGAGCAACAATACAAACAGCACGCTGATGAAGTTGATCCGCACCGTCAGGCCGAAGACCAGCGCGACGGCATAGAGATTGATCGCGATCGGCTCGACGGTCTTCAGGTCGACCGTGCGCCCCAACCCGATGTCGATGTGGGTCTGGAACAGGGTTTTGATCGTACCTTCGGGCAGGAAGGCGCCGACCAATTCGCCCACCAGCGCCCCGGCGACAGCGGCGGTGATGATCCCAATGATGAGGAAAGTGAGCTCGCGCCCCTTCACACCCGTGCCTGTCTCTCGGCAGGACGCCCCGTTCCGATCTCGGCGCCCGAACCGGCGACGCCGGCCCCCAAGAGAGAATCAAAGAGCGCCAGGCCATCGGCGCTCCCCAGAATGGTCTCCACCGCGCGTTCCGGATGCGGCATCATTCCCAGCACGTTCCCCTGGGCGTTGATGATCCCGGCGATGTTGTGGCGCGAGCCATTGGGGTTGGACGGCCGGCTGGGTGCGCCGTCGGCATTGACATAGCGGAGAACGACACGCCCGGTGCGCTCCAGCTCATTCAGGACGTCATCGGAGGCATAGTAGTTCCCCTCCGCGTGCGCGATCGGCATGCGCAGGACTTGCCCCGGACGACAGCTTCGGGTGAACGGCGTCTGCACATTCTCAACCCGCAGCCGGACCCAATCGCAGACGAATCGCATCGAAGCGTTCTTGCGCATCGCCCCCGGCAACAGCCCGGCTTCGAGAAGTACCTGGAAGCCGTTGCAAATCCCCCACACCAACCCACCGGTCTCCGCAAAGGTGATGACCGATTTCATCACGGGGGAGAAGCGGGCGATCGCCCCGGCGCGGAGATAGTCGCCGAACGCGAATCCGCCGGGGAGAATGACACAGTCGACGTCCTTCAGATCGGGATCGGCATGCCAGAGGAATTCGACCGGGCACCCCAGCACATGACGAAAGGCGGCGTAGGCGTCATAATCGCAATTCGACCCGGGGAATGTGACGACACCGACTCTCACGCCTGTACCTCCACCGCAAAGGTCTCGACAACGGGATTGGCCAGCAATCGCTCCGACATCTCCTGCAACCGGGCGCGCGCCGTGGCGGCATCGGCCGCCTCCAACGTGATCTCAAAGGTCTTTCCGGTGCGCACGGCGTTCAGGCCTTCGTACCCCATGTGTTCCAGTGCCCGCTGGATCGTCAGTCCCTGCGGATCCAGGACTCCCTCCTTGAGTCGAACGGTGACGGTCCCTGTGATCATCATAGTCTCTCGAACCGTCCACGATCGCTCGCGCGGCCATCTCCCCCGCCGAGATTACATTATAGCCGCCATTCCGCGGAATCCCAACAACTTTCTGGGTATTGCCATCTGTTTGCCGCGCTTGACGTTGAATGAGATTGGATCAGATCAGATGCCATCCGACACCGTCGCATCGCTGTCACGATGACCGCGCTCGTGGTGCCCGTTGTTCCCCGAGACCAGTTCGACCGCCGCCCGGCCAATGCCGTGAAGCACGTAGATGAGAACCAGGGGAAAGAACGTCTTGGGAAGGTCAATCATGACGGCGATGATCCCGAGAAAGATGAAGATGAACTTGACGCGGTCTTTCGGAGTTCGCCACGATGTCGGCTTGTCCTCGTATGCGATCGTGGACACCATGAGACCGGACGTGACAATCATCGTCACGACCAGGAACTTGACATAGAGGAGTTGCTCCCAGAGATCATAGCTGAACAGGGTGTAGGCCACCAGCAGCGATGCCGCGGCGGGGATGGGCAAACCCTCGAATCCACGGCGCGGCGACGTCTTGGTCGTGAGGTTGTAGCGGGCCAGTCGAAAGGCGCCGCACATCACGAAGATGAAGCCGAGCACCCAACCCCAACGTCCCAGGACTTTGAGTTTGAAGGAGTAGATGAGGATCGCCGGCGCCATGCCGAAGGTGACCAAATCGGCCAGGGAATCGAGCTCGACGCCGAACCGTGTGGCCCCACGGGAGACACGCGCCACGAAACCATCCAGGCCGTCGAGGAAGAACCCGAGCAGAATGAAGCGGCAGGCATGCTCCACTTCTCCGTCCATCGACGCGAGAATCGAGAGAAACCCGCAGAACAGGTTCCCCATCGTGAACATGCCGGGGAAGAAACCACGGAAGTTACGCTTCGGCGTCACCAGGCCTTCCCCCATCATCCCGGACCCGACGCGCGATGATCGTCTCACCGGCGCGAACACGATCACCCGGACTCACGGCGGCAATGAAACCGCGCGGCACGATCACCGCCGCCCGCGACCCGAAACGGATCAGACCGATCCTGTCGCCCTGACGAAGCTGCTGGCCTTCGTGCACACGGCAGACAACGCGGCGTGCGAGAATCCCGGCGATCTGTGCCGACTGAATCGTCCCGATTGTGCTGTTGATCGTCAGGTCGTGGCGTTCGTTGTCTGATCCTGCCCTGGGCTTGTACGCGGCCAGGAATCGACCTGGTCGATAGAGACTGCCGGCGACGATGCCGCCCACGGGAGCGCGGTTGACGTGCACGTCCCAGACGGACAGAAACGTGTCGATTCGTATCCCACCCTCCGGGTGGGGCACAACCGAGAGGATGCGTCCATCCGCCGTAGCCACAACCGCTTCGGGATCACCGGGCGGAGTCCTGTCCGGATCGCGGAAGAAGAACCCGCAACCGACCGCGACCAGAACACCGAGGCAGAGCACCGGCCACGCCCAAATCCAGCCGCGCCCGACACCCCACACCCCGAGCGCTGTCACGCCCAGGGCCGGACCCACGAATCGCCAACCGTCGCGCTCCATATGAGATCAGCTTGCGTCCATCGATCATTGCTCAAGAAGTGATGGAGTTCTGTCAGGTGCACAGGGCACCTGACCTACATCCTTCGCGCTATGGTTCCCTTAGAGCCCGTTGGAGGATGATGCGGGCGCGACGCAGGAAGTACCGCACATCAAAGACGCCATCCAGGTCACGGCGATCCAGATGTCGCGTAATGACCGGATCGGTGCGAACGCGCTCCTCGAACGATGTCCCTTCATCGGAGAGCGCCAGGCGTTGCACGATGGCATACGCTTCATCGCGGGAGCCGATGGCCTCCGCCAAAACGAGCAACAACCGCTGGGAATAGACGCCGCCTCCCAAGCGGCGCAAATTGTCCCGCATGCGTCGGGGGTAAATACCGAGGGTGGAGAGAACCTGATCCAGTAACGCGAGTTGATAATCGAGAAGCGCCGTGGCATCGGGAATGATCACGCGCTCGACGGAGGAGTGCGTGATGTCACGCTCGTGCCAGAGGGCAACATCCTCCAGCGCCGGTTGCACGTACCCGCGCAAGACACGGGCGATGCCGCAGATGCGCTCGGAGAGGATCGGGTTCTTCTTGTGCGGCATGGCCGACGAGCCGCGTTGCCCGGCGAAGAAGCCCTCCGTCAGTTCGCCGGTCTCCGTCCGATGCAACAGGCGTATCTCCTGGGCGATCTTCTCGACGGTTGCACCGATGGCAGCGATGGCAAAGAGGTAGTCGGCATGGCGGTCGCGTTGCAAAACCTGGGTGGAGATCGCCGCCGGACGGAGCTTCAGCTTCCGGCAGACATATGCCTCCACGGACGGGTCGAGGTGAGCGAAGTTGCCGACGGCCCCCGAGATCTTGCCGACCGCGACAGAGTCAATGGCGGCTGCCAAGCGACGGCGCCCCCGCTTCAGGTCCGCATGCCAGAGAGCGAACTTCAGTCCCACGGATGTCGGCTCGGCAAAAACGCCGTGCGTGCGACCGGCAATCGGCGTGTCGATGTATCGCCGCGCCAAGGCGGCGGTGCGACGGATCGGCGAACGGAGTGCCCCCAACAGCAACTGCCCCGCCTGCACCATGCGCACCGACTGCGCCGTATCGACGACGTCCGAAGAAGTCAGACCATAGTGCAGATACCGCTCATCGCCTCCGAGATGACTCCCGACGTCCTTGAGGAAGGCGATGACGTCATGCCGGGTCGTGCGCTCGATGCGCTCAATGCGGCGTACATCGAACCGGGCCCGCCGCCGCATGCGCGCCGGAGCACCTTTGGGGATCAGCCCCATCTGCGCCATCTTCTCGGCGGCCAGGAGCTCGACTTGCAGCCAGACGGCGAACTTGTTCGCCTCCGACCATAATTGCGCCATCGCCGGGCGCGTGTAGCGCTCGATCATCGCGGTCCTGCGGGTCGCATGCTGTCGGCGCGCTCCCTCTTAGGTTCGACTGGCGGCGACCCTCTGCGCCGGGGTCAGCTTCTGCCAGTCACGGTTGAACGCCTGAATCCCCAAGTCGGTCAGCGGGTGCTTGACAATCGCCTGCAACACCTTGAAGGGAATTGTGCAGGCATCGGCGCCCTGTAAGGCCGCCTCGACAACATGGAGGGGGTGTCGGATGGAGGCCGCCAGGACTTCGGTGTCGAGCGCGTAGTTGTCGAAGATGGTCACAAGCTGTCCGATCAACTCCATCCCGGTGTGGCCGATGTCATCCAGCCGTCCCAGAAACGGTGAGACGAATGTCGCCCCGGCCTTGGCGGCCAGAAGTCCCTGTGTGGCGTTGAACACCAGCGTGCAGTTTGTGGCGATCTCTTTGGCGGCCAGTTGCCGGATCGCCTTGAGTCCCTCGGTCGTCATGGGGATCTTGATGACGATATTGGGCGCGACCTGCGAGAGCCGTGCACCCTGCTCGACCATATCGTCGGCCTGCTCGGCGACAACTTCCGCCGATATGGGGCCGCTGACGATGCGCACGATTTCGTGCAGGATGTCGTCGAAACTGCGTCCCTCCTTGGACACCAAGGAGGGATTGGTCGTCACGCCATCGAGAACACCCCAGTCGGCCGCCTCGCGAATCTCGTCGACATTGGCGGTATCCAGAAAGATCTTCACAATGCCTCCTTCGCTCTCACCATGAGTCTTTCAAGTAACGCTTCATCGTCCGCGTATTCAATGGAAATCGCGTCACGGTCTGCCCATCCCATAGTCCACCGCTTCCAGAGTCAACCCGTGCGGCGGCGCCGCCTCGCCACACAGGCGCACATCACCCGTCGTGAGCACGTCGCTCATCCGTTCGCTGCCGAATCGCCCGCGGGCGATGTCGACCATCGTCCCGACCAGAAGGCGTACCATCTCATGCAGAAAACGGTCGGCGCGAACGTGATAGACGAGCAGCTCCTTCTCGCTTTGCCAAGATGACTCGGTCACGCAACAGAGACTGCTCTCCTTGCGGGAAGCGGCACGGCAGAAGCCGGAGAAATCACGGTTCCCGACAATGACAGCCGCGGCATCGTCCAGCAAGCGGCGTTCCAGTGGTGCAGTGACCAGCCAGTGCCGATCGCGGCCGAACGGCGTGGGTCGTGTGGCGATCCGGTAGCTGTAACGGCGGCCGGTGGCGTTACAGCGCGCGTGAAACGTCGGGTCGACCGGGACCACGGAGATCACAACCAGATCCGGCGGCAGCGCCCGGCGCAGTCGTTCCAGCAGTTCATCCGGCACGACATCAACGTCGGTGTCGAAGTGCGCCACCATCCCGGCGGCGTGAACGCCGGTGTCGGTGCGGCCGGCGCCGGTCACGGCCACGGGGGATCCCACTCTCAAGAGCCGCCCCAGCCATGTTTCCAACTCCCCCTGCACGGTGCGCAGTCCCGGCTGCAGTTGCCAGCCATGGAAGTCACGGCCGTGGTAGGCAAGATCGAGGCGATAACGCACGATTGAATCCCTCAATGAAGCCGGAACCATAGCCAGACGGCCCATCCCGCGAGCGCTGCAACCGTCAGAAACCAGTCGATGCCGCGAAACCGGAGGGCGAGAACCATCGCGGGGGTGCGGCGCACATCCATCCCGCGGGCGGCCAATGCCAGCGCGAGCTGGTCGCTGCGACGGAGCGCCGCCGCAAAGACCGGGACCAGCAGTGCCGGCAGCGACCGCCACCGTGCCCGCAGCGATCCCGAGAAACGAATCCCGCGCGACTGCTGCGCCAAACGGATCGCGTGGCTCTCCCGAACCAAGAGCGGGAACATCCGCAGCACGAAGAACACAAAGTAGAAGATGGTCTCGACACGCACACCGACACGTCTGAGCAGAAGCAGAGTCCGCGTCACTCCCGCCGCCATCCCCAACGGTGCGGTCACCAGAGCCGCGAGTGCGGCCAACACCGCCAGAGCCATCAGGCGCAGTCCCATCCGCATACCGAGGAGCAGACCGGCCTCGGTCAGTCTGAGCATGCCCCACTGAAGGACGATGTCATCGCCTGCC